>NZ_JANGBZ010000059.1:0-19330 GCF_024462915.1 Clostridium sp. DFI.5.61 | reverse complement strand
TACATGGAGTGGAGCGCCCGCATATATCAGGTGTACCTCCGCCATGTGGCGCCGGAAGATATCCACCCCTATTCCATCGACGAGGTGTTCATGGACATCACGCCCTATCTTCAAACTACCGGCCTGGCCCCGTGGGAATTCGCAAAGCGGGTGGTCAAAGATGTACTTGACACCACTGGAATTACCGCCACCGCAGGGATCGGTCCCAACCTCTACCTCTGCAAAGTTGCGCTGGACATCGTCTCCAAACATATCCGACCGGATAAAGACGGTGTCCGCATCGCGAGGCTGAATGAGCTGAGCTACCGGCAGCTCCTGTGGTCCCATCGCCCTATTACAGATTTTTGGCGGGTGGGGCCGGGGTATGCGAAAAGGCTGGCGGAGCACGGCATTTATACGATGGGGGACATCGCGCGCTGCTCTCTCGGCGGCCCGGGTGACCTGCACAATGAAGACCTGCTCTATAAGCTGTTCGGGATCAATGCAGAGCTGCTGATCGATCACGCCTGGGGGTGGGAGCCCTGCACGATATCAGACATCAAAGCCTATCGGTCGGAATCCAACAGCCTTGGATCAGGTCAGGTCCTCCAATGCCCATACAGTGCTGAGAAAGCCCGCATCGTGATACGTGAGATGGCGGATGCGCTGGCCCTGGAGCTGGTGGAAAAGGGGCTTGCAACGGATCAGCTGACTCTGACCGTAGGATATGATATTGAGAACATCCAAGATCCGGAACGCCTCAGTCGGTATCAGGGCGAGATTAAGAAGGATCGATACGGCAGATTTGTGCCGAAGCACAGTCATGGGACAGAAAACATCGGAAAATACACATCATCCACGCGAAAGATCCGGAATGCCGCCGACGCGCTTTTTCACAGGATCGTGGCCCCGGGACTGCTGATTCGCCGGCTCAATATCACAGCCAACCGTGTGCTGCCGGAGCGGGAGGTGCCGGAAGCAGACGCCTGTGAGCAGATGGACCTGTTTGTGGACTATGAGATCATGCAGGAGGAGAAACGCCGGGAGGAGGCAGAGCAGGTGCGGGAGAAAAAGATTCAGAGCACCGTGCTGGATATCAAGAGGAAATTCGGTAAGAACGCCATTTTGAAGGGGACTGCGCTGGAGGACGGCGCCACCAGCCGCGAGCGGAATCAGAAAATCGGGGGGCACCAGGCATGAGCGGAAAATACGACGATATGCTCTTCTTGCCCCACCATGTCTCCGCGGTCCACCCTCAGATGTCCCGCCATGATCGGGCGGCGCAGTTTTCTCCCTTTGCAGCCTTGAGTGGCTACGATGCGGTCCTTCAGGAGGCGGGGCGGTTGACCCAGCCGCAAAAAGAGTTGGACGAGGGCGTCCAGGCAGAACTGAACGGGCAGCTCCGGGTGCTGGCCGGGCTGCTGGATCAGCATCCAGAGGTAACGGTGACCTGGTTCCAGCCAGACGGGAAAAAAGAGGGTGGAGATTACTTGGTTGCCACCGGGGCGGTCCGCAAAATTGATGCTTATAGGGAGGTCATGATTCTGGAAGGTGGAGAGCAGATCCCTTTCCGTGATCTGCTGTCGTTGTCGGGAGAGTGTCTTTCCGATAATGAATGAGAGATGGAGGGAGGAGCAGAACAATCTCGGATAAAGAAACCAAAAGAGCCGATGCAGATGAACTGCACCAGTATGTCCTAAGTGTGGGAAGAAACTTTGACCATTGGGTCTTACAGAAAAAACGGCTGCCCGGGATTCCGGCCAGCCGTTTGTGTTTTCAAGGGGACCAGGGCATTATTACTTAGTTACTCCGCCTGATTTTTGATGTCTTTAAATTTTTCTAAAAGATTTTTGAGCCGACCGGGCAAGGGAAGACCAATCTTGCAGACATTTTCAAAAATGCTGATGCCTTCATTTGACAGATAAAAAAGCGTTGTTTTTTATTTATCCTACTGTGGTGCCCCGCAGTATCCAGATACTTTCCCTGCCTGAGACAGCACATCTTCCTGCGTACCGTCATCATCATACTAAGTGCAGGAAGCCGCGAACTTGGGAAACCAATCTATCCGTCTGTCCGAAGCAATGCCATCAAAATGGCCCACATATTAGAGAAATCTTCTTCGCTGCCACAGCCTATAAAGGACACTTCTCGCCATTGGAAACGCAGGATAATCCTTTTGCCGCAAAGTTTTTCTGGATCGTCTGCCGCACAGTGTCCACAGTATATCCGTACTGCTGGATCTGCTCCTTACCAACTGATTGGGAGCCTTCCAGTCTTTATATTCCAACGCTTTCCGGCCCTTTTTCTCCAAAAGGATGAGGTCGGCGGCACTCTTTGCTCCTTGGCTCCGTACAGTCCTTTCTCCGTGTGGGTCGGCGTGTGGGTCAAACATAGGGAGCCTCTATTTCTGGAGAGCTCAAGATATTTTTATTGCTCCTCCTGTGCCCGTTCCCGGTTATAGGAAAACCAGTCCATAGAAAGGTTTTCCGAGGCTATTTCCCTTTAATTTTAAATACCCAAGAAAAATCCTTGACCCAGTAATTCCTCTGTGTTTGCCAAAGTATCCATTGCATGATCATGATCCTGCAGTGCAACTGCCGCTAAAAGATAATTGCAGACACAAAACAAGGCCGTCAATGAGCTCTTATACGATACACCTGTTGTCTGACAAGGTAAAATGATATCTCCATACGGGTGAATCTCCTTGTTTCCCGCTTTGGTAAACAAAATGACTTTAATTCCTTTTCGTTTGATCCACGAAACCAAATTGGCTGTCATTTTTGAATAGCGGGGAGTCAAAAATGCAATGCAGATATCCTCAGGCTGGATTCCTATGACCTGCTCGGGATAGGCCATGGAAATCCCGTCCACCAAATGTACTCCCGGCTTGATCTGTCCCAAGCGGTACCCCAAATAGTGAGCCACAGAAAAGTTGCCGCGAATTCCGATGATATAGACATTTCTTGCCTGAACAATAGAGGATACCGCTTCCGACAAAACCGTTTCAGATAAGACAGACAAGGTCTCTTGAATATTATCGACATCCGTCTGAAATGTACGCAGGAGCAGGTGGTTATCCCCTTCCGCCTGTATGGAGCTTTTGAGCCGTTCCGGTAAGCTGGCTTTTCCCAAAATACTTTGCTGCAGTTCCTGTTGCATATCGCCGTAGCCCTGATAGCCGATGCTGCGGGTAAATCGAATCACGGAGGTGGTGCTGACCCCAATCAGATCTGCCAACTCCTCCAGCCTTTTAAACGGAATCGTATCCAGATGTTCCAGAAAGTAATCTGCGATGGTCCGCTGGATGTTGGTCAAATGCTCATACGCATTTCGGATCTGCTGTTGGAAATCTGTCATAGAACCCTATCCTTCCTGATGTAGCGTCACTTTCCTGATCAGCCGCAAACACCGTCTCTGCTAGAAATGATAGCTTAATTATAGCGTATTTTATCGTTTTTGACAAGAGAGTCCGAGGCTGCGGCGAACTTTTTAACAGTTCTGTGCATTTTAAGCGTGTTGGAGGCAGAGCGGATAGAATACCTCCGTCAGATTCCACAGATGGCTGGCAGGGTTGTCGCTACTGGCGCGGAGCAGGGAGTTGATTTTGTCCAGCCGCTCTCCGGACTTGGGTGCCCCATTTTTGGAAATGGGCGCCTCCAGGGCCAGCGCCAAGTCGGCCACAATATCGCCCACAGCCCCGCCGGAACGGCCGGAGGGGATGGTAAGCAGACCGTTGCTCTGGGCGTAGGCGTGAGTATCCAGGGCCTCAGTGATGGTGCCCACCTGGTTGGGTTTTAGGATAAATCCGTCCAGCGCATGGCGCTCATAGGCCTTCTGGAGCCGCCGGCGGTTGGTCACAATGAAATCGTCGCCAATCAGCTTGACCCCCTTCAGCTTCTGATGGGCCTGAACAAATCCATCCCAATCGTCCTCTGCCAGCAGATCCTCAATGAACAAGATGGGATACTTCCGAATCAGCTCGGCGGCGTGGTCGATCAGCTCCTCTCGAGAGACCCGGCGGGAGCCGTAGAGATAGGTGTCCGTGTGTCTGTCGTACATTTCGCTGGAGGCGCAATCCAAGCAGTAGGCCATTTTATCCGCGCAGCCGCACTCCTCCACTGCCTGAGCCATCAGTTGCAGGACAACATCGGGATCATCGCTGGGAGCTGCCCAGCCGTAGGACCCGCCCAGGAAGGGCTTTTTGCCTCCCAAATACCGGCTAATCACCTGTTCCAGGCGTTGATAGACCTTCACCGCCAGTTCCACGGCCTCCTCCACCGAGTCGGCCTTCCAGGGGGCCAGCATGAATTCGTTAAAGGGCTGAGTCAGCTGGGGATAACGTCCGCCGTTAATTACATTGAAGGTAGGCAGGGGGATGTTGGTCAGCACTCCGCCCCGAAGATAGCGGTACACCGGCATCTTGTGGGCAGCAGCCGCGGCGCGCAGGCAGGCGATGGAGACGCTGTAAATGGAGTTGCCGCCCAGTCGCTCTTTGTTCTCCGTTCCGTCCAGTTCCAGCATACGCTGGTCAATTGCCCGCTGATCGGCTGCATCCATTCCAAGCAGTGCCGGAGCAATGACCGTTTCCACTGTATTTACGGCCTTGTGGACACTCAAGCCGTTAAACTCGTTTACATCATAGTCCCGGAGGACAAATGCCTCGTGGGCTCCTACCGAGGTTCCGGTGGGCGCGGCGCCCCGGCCCATGCTGCCGTCCTGCGTAAACACGTCCACCTCCAGCATGGGTCTCGCTTTGCAGTCCAGTACCTGACGGGCGGAAATTTTCTGAATTACAGTATTCATCATCATTTCTCCTCTTCCTTCTCTGGAACGGGTACATACATAATATTCAGATCACACAGGTTGGTGCCGGTATTACCGGTCATGACTACGCAGCCCGCAGCGGAGAGCGCCTCAAAGCTGGCATGCCCCCGCAGAGCGCCGTAGATGTCCACGCCGGCTCTCTCCATATCCGCTAGGCTGTCGGAATCGGTGATGCCGCCCGCGCATACGGTGGTGCCGTCCGTCCCCTCGGTATCAATGGAGAGCAGACAGGCACCCCTGGTTTTTGTGGCGGACACCGCAAAGCTGAGCGCCATCTCCTGGGACGGTCCGCCGTGCCCGGTAATAACACAGTCCTCCGAAATGGTGGTGACCGACTCCCCTACGGATATGAGGGCGCAGGGGGGCGGCACCGGGCGGTGATAGGCCTGTATTTCTCTGGCGATAGCAGCCATCAGCGTCCCCATATCCCTGGCCTCTCCCTCGATGAAGGTGGAGAGCACCACTGTGCGCAGGCCCAGCTGTTCCGCCGCACGCTGTGCGGCCGCAGCGCTGTCCGGCAAAGTGTTGATTTGATAGTATGTATTTTGGGGAAAGGCCTTGGGTGTCTCGCCGGCAGGGCCACAGGAGGCGAGATACCGGGTCACGGACGCCGGCAGGCGGCTGTGGAGATTGTACTTTTCGATGCAGGCCAGAGCGTCCTGAAGGGTGGTCTGGTCCGGGCCCATGGGCGTGCCGTAGTAGTGCTCCCAAGGTATGGAAATGTCCCTGGTGGGCGGATTGGACACGGAATCGCTGATGTTGAAGCCGATGAGTTCCGCTCCCCGGTCCGCAATCCGCTGGGCCATCCTGCCTCCGTTCATGCGGGAGATGTGGCGGCGCACCGCGTTGATCTCCAGGATTCCAGCGCCGGATTTCAGCAGAATATCCGTGGTCTTTTGCTCATCCTCTAGGGAAATTCCGTCCACCGGACAGCTCATCAGTGCCGATGAGCCTCCACTCATCACGCACAGGAATAGATCCTCCGGTCCAGCCCGGTCAATGAGGTCCAAAATCTCCAGGCAGGCCTCGTAGCCGGCCTGGTTGGGAATCGGATGTCCGCCAATCCGAACCCTGGTACGCACAAACCGGTCCCCGGGCTCCAGAATTTTGACCAGCGCGATCCCATCGGTCAGGCGCTCGCCCAACGCATCCTCCACCGCCATGGCCATGGCGTTGCACGCCTTTCCCGCACCGATGAGATAGACGTTTCGCTTGCGGTCCAGATCCCAACAGCGATCTCCAATCCTCAGCAGATTTCCCTCACATTTTAAAAAGGAGCGAATCCGCCCGTAGGCATCCAGTTCTTCCAGCGCGGCGTCAGTAATATCAAGAACTGTCTGCCGGGAATGCCGGTGTCCGTGTGAAAGAAGCTCGCTGCGATTTTTTATTTTTTTGCCCATAAAGAAACCCCCATACAGCAGTATTCGCTAGGTAAAAAAATATTTCATCTCATACATTTTGCAGATCAGGCACCCTGGCGCAGCGTATTCCCCCCCCGGTTTTTCCTTTAAGAGGTTCTGCGTTATAGGATATTGCTCAGCGAAAAAAGTATATCATAGTACATTTTCGCATTCAATACAGCAATATAACCAGTTTTGTTTTGGTTATTTTGTTTAATTTATTGTTTGATATCCAAATCAAATATATTGACAAGTGCAAAACTCGTGGTATATACTGTACGCATAGATCGGTATTGTATGTATATATTCAGACGAATCATATAATTTTAAACGGTCAAAGGAGTGTGAGCCAATGTATCGAATCGGTATTGACGTAGGTGGTACCTTTACCGATGTCACGTTGCTGAACTCAGAAACAGGAGCCTACTACACCTATAAGCTTTCCTCCACTTTGCATGACCAGTCAGAAGCAATTGCAAACGGGACAAAAGAAACTCTGGCGCTCTACGGGGTCCCGGTGGAGCAGCTGGAGTATTTTGGCCACGGCACCACGGTTGCAACCAACATGATTATTGAGCGCAAGGGCGCGAAGACCGCTCTGATCACTACAAAGGGCTTCCGGGACCTGCTGGAAATCGGCCGTCAGACACGCCCCTCCCTGTATGATATTATGGAGGACAAACCGGAGACCCTGGTGCGCCGCGCGCTTCGCCGGGAGGTGGACGAACGTACCATGGCCGACGGCACCATCCTCCGGAAGGTAAATCGGGACGAGGTGCTGCGGGTACTCAGCCAGCTGAAGGAAAAGGGTGTGGAGTCGCTGGCGGTATGCTTCCTGTTCTCCTTCCTGAACCCGGAAAACGAGCGAATTGTAGAGCAGTGCATCAAGGAGACCTGGCCCGAGGTCTATTGCTCCGTCTCCTCCACCATTCTTCCGGAGTTTCGGGAGTTTGAACGTCTCAGCACCACGGTGATCAACTCCTATCTGGGCCCCCGGATGAAAATGTACATCCACCACCTGCAGGATCGCATCCGCCAGGTGGGTGTCAGGGTGGAGCCCTACATCACCCAGTCCAACGGCGGCGTCATGTCCATCTCCTCCACCATTCAGACCCCTGTCCAGACGGCCCTGTCCGGCCCCAGCGCGGGGGTTATGGGCGCCGTTTACGTTGCCAAGGCGGCTGGTTTCCTGGACATCATCACCTATGATATGGGAGGAACCAGTACCGATGTCTCGCTGGTAAAGGATGGAATTGCGGAATACACTACCAAGCGCAAGGTGTGTGGCCTGCCCTCCGGTGTGCCCATGATCGATGTCCACGCGGTAGGCGCCGGCGGCGGCTCCATCGCCCACATCGACAACGCGGGCGCACTGAAGGTGGGGCCAGAGAGCGCGGGCGCCAATCCCGGGCCGGTAGCCTATAACTTGGGCAATGAACAACCCGTGGTCACCGACGCCAATCTGGTGCTGGGGCGGATCAATCCCCACTACGTACTGGGCGGCCGGCTGAAAATCGACGCCCAACTGTCCCGGGCGGCCATGAAAAAGCAGATTGCAGACCCTATGGGACTCTCCGTGGAGGCAGCGGCCCAGGGCGTCATCAGCGTCGTCAACTCCAACATGGCCCGGGCCATCCGTGTGATTACCGTGGAAAAAGGCCACAACCCCTCCGATTTCACCCTGGTGGCCTACGGCGGCGCCGGTCCCCTCCACGCCGTCCACCTGGCCCAGGAGATGGGCATCCACACGGTGCTCATCCCACCCGCCCCCGGCGCTCTGTGCGCCCTGGGTCTGCTGACGGCAGACATCAAAAAGAGCTATGTGAAAACCGCCCTCATCCCCTACGACCAGGCGACGCCCGAGCAGATTAACCAGGCGGTTCTGCCGCTGATGGAGGAGGGCAGCCGGTGGCTGGCCTCGGAAAACGTCCCGGAGCAGCGGCGCCAATTCCACAACGTGGCCGAGATGCGGTACGTGGGACAGAACTACGAGCTCCAGGTGGAAATTCCCGCCGGTCTGGTGGATCAGGCGGACCTGGACCGAATGAAGGAAGATTTCTTCCGGGCCCACGAGATGAACTACGGCTATTACAATCCCAACGCCCCCGTTCAGTTTGTCAACTTCCGCAGCGAGGCCATCGGTCAGGTGCAAAAGCCCCGACTGGCCGAGCTGACTGGGCACATGGAGACCCCCTCCGGAGCGGTGATAGACCATCGGGATGTCTACTTCGAGGAGTCGGGTCTGGTTCGCTGCCCTGTCTATGACAGAAGCAAATTCGGCCGCTGTCCCCGTGTGGACGGCCCGTGCATTGTGGAGCAGATGGACTCCACCACAGTCATTCCGCCCAACACCTGGTTTGAGGTGGATATCCACGGCAATCTGATTGTAAATGCCTTTGGCGACGGGAAAGGAGGCGACGAGGCGTGAAAATTGACGGTATCCTGCTGGAGGTCATTGGAAACACCTTCATGTCCATCGCTGAGGAGATGGGCGCAGTCCTGGTCAAGTCCGCATATTCCACCAACATCAAGGAGCGCAAGGACTGCTCCTGCGCGCTGTTCGACGCGGAAGGCCACACCATCGCTCAAGCCGAACATATTCCCATGCACCTGGGCTCCCTGCTGGGCCTGATCGGAGAGATCAAAAAGAATTTTACTCCCGACCAGATCCATCCCGGAGACATGTTTATCGCCAACGACCCCTATAACGGCGGCGGCACCCACCTGCCCGACATCGCCGTGGCCTCCCCCGTCTTTTACGAGGACAAGGTAGTGGCCTATGTTGCCAACATCGCCCACCACAACGACGTGGGTGGCCGAGTCCCCGGCTCCAATGCCGCCGACTCCGACTCCATCTACGCCGAGGGCATCCGGATTCCCCCGGTGAAGATTTTCCAGAAGGGGGAGCTGGTGGAGGACATCCTCAACCTCATCCTCCTCAACTGCCGGGTCAACCACATCCGCCGGGGAGACTTGAACGCCCAGTTTGCCTGCAACCGCAAGGGCGTGCAGCGGGTGGAGGATGTGTGCACCCGCTACGGCACCGCTACTGTCACCGCCTGCATGGAGGAGCTGCTGGACTACTCCGAGCGGAAGATCCGCATGGCTCTGGCGGAGATTCCCAACGGCGTGCACACCTTCTCCGATTATCTGGACTCCGACGGCGTGGGTAGCGGTCCCATCAAGCTGTCTGTCACCGTGGAGATTCAGGATCAGGACATCACCCTGGACTTCACTGACAATCCGGACCAGGTAAAGGGGGCCATCAATCTCCCCCTGTCCGCCTTGCGGGCCGCCGTTTACTATGGCGTGCGTAGCATTGTGGACCCCACCCTGCCGGCCAACGGAGGCTATTATCGGGCCATCCAGATTAAGACACGGCCGGGCTGTATCCTGGGCTGCACCGAGCCGGCGGCCTGCGCTGGCCGTAGCGACACAGCCCAGCGGGTGGCCGACATGGTGTTCGGCGCCATGTCTCAAGTGGTGCCCCACAAGGTACTGGCGGGGAGCAACAGCTCCATCACCGGTGTCTACTTCGGCGGCGTGGACCCCAAGACCCACGAGTACTACGTCTATATGGAGACCTTCGGCGGCGGCTCCGGCGCCCGGTTCAACAAGGACGGCTTGAGCTGTGTCCAGGTCCACATGACCAACACCTCCAACCTCCCCATCGAGAGCATGGAGATTGAGTTCCCTTACATGGTAGAGCAGTACACCCTGGTGCCGGATTCCGGCGGGCCCGGCAAGTTCCGGGGTGGCCTGTCCATGAGTAAGGACATCCGGGTCCTGGGCCATGACAGCCAGTTTACCATCAAGGCCGACCGGCAAAAAACGCCGCCCTGGGGGTTGTTCGGCGGCCAGCCCGGTCTACCTGGTGTCATCACCATCTATCCCGGAACGGATCAGGAGGCGGTGATTGACTCCAAGAAATCCGGTACCACCTTGAAATCCGGCGGTGTGCTCCGCTGTCAGATGCCTGGGGCCGGCGGCTACGGCAATCCCCTGGAGCGGGATCGTGCTCTGATCGTCCATGACCTGGAGGAGGGATATATCACCCCGGAGAGCGCTCTGCGGGACTATGGGCTGACCGAGGAGGATCTGGCCCAGATTGAAGTGTTCGGAAAAAAGTGACGAAAAGTCCATGCAACGATTTAATGAATAAAGAAAGGAAGCGTTTTGGATGCGTTACAAGAAATTCGGCAGCACCGGCAAGGATATCTCCGTTTTATGTCTGGGCACCTGGGCGCTGGGTGGAAAGCAGTTCGGTGCCGTCACCCAGGAAGACGCCGTGGCAGCGGTGCACGCCATGATTGACTGCGGCGTAAACATTGTGGACACCGCCCCTATCTATGCTTCCGGTGGTTCGGAAGAGGTCCTGGGCAAGGCCCTTCAGGGCGGATATCGGGACAAGGTATTTCTGATCACCAAATTCGGCAGCGAATTTGTGGACCCCAACGACAGCGACAAGGGCACTATCAAGGACTCCAGCCGGAAAAATATGCTCAAGTCCATTGATGCCAGCCTGAAGCGGCTCCAGACCGACTACATCGACGGCTATCTCATGCACTGGGACGATCGGGTGGGGACCCCCATCGAGGAGACCATCGCCTGCATGAAGGAGCTGAAGAACGCGGGGAAAGTGCGCTTCCTGGGCATGTCCAATTTGGAGCGCGACCTGGCAGACCGCCTGCTGGCGGACGGCGTTCTCGATATTGTTCAGTATCCCTACAATATGATCAACCGCACCAAGGAGGATGTTCTGAAGTACTATGCCGGCCAGGGATGCGGCACAATGGGTTATGGCTCTCTGGGCGGCGGCATCCTCACCGGCCAGTTCCGGGAGGTGCCCACCTTTGGCCACGGGGATATGCGCGCCTCTTTCTACGGCCCCATGTTCACCGAGCCCGGCTTCTCCCAGATTCAGACTCTGCTTAAGGTCATGGACGGCATCGCTGAGACCCACAAGGCCACGGTGGCCCAGGTGGCCATTAACTGGGCCCTTGCCCATGACTACATGCACACCGTCCTCACCGGCGTAGGCAATGCGGCCGAGGCGGAGGAGAACTGTGCCGCCGCCGCCTGGGAGCTAACCGTTCAGGAGAAGCAAGAGCTGGACGAGGCCATTTCCAAGATCCACATTTACAGCTAAGAAAAGGGGGACAAATTTATGTATTCCCTTCCAACCGATGACTTTCGTCAGTATATCAACGGCGAGCTGGTATCCGGCCGGGGCCGTACCACACAAATTTGCTGCCCCGGCAATGGCGAACCGGTGGCTCAGATAGCCTTGGCCACCAAGGAACAGGCCCAGCAGGCGCTGGAGGCCGCCCGCGACGCCTTCCCCGGCTGGAGCGCACTGACGCTGGAGGAACGGGGCGCCTGGATGATGAAGTTGCGGGACGCCATCCAGCGTGAGAGCGAAAACCTGCTCAACCTGCTCATGCTAGAGAGCGGCAAGCTGCGCTCCCACGCGGCCTTTGAAACAGGCAGTCTAACTGGCTACCTCAGTTTCTTCCTGGAGCAGGCCAAGAGTGAGCACACCCAGGGCATCAGGGACGCCGCCGGGGGAAAAAACATGTTCCTAGCCGTGCGGGAGCCGGTGGGGGTGGTGGTGGCCGCACTGGCCTGGAATTTCCCCATGCACAACCTGGCCACCAAGCTTGGTCCCATTCTGGCGTCGGGATGTACCGCAGTCATTAAGCCGGCCACCAAGACCCCTCTCTCCACCCTCTATTTCGGTGAGATCCTCCACCGCATCGGGTTCCCTAAGGGGGTCATCAACTTTGTAGCTGGAGATGCCCGGGAGATCGGAACCACCCTGTGTGAGAGCCCCATCCCCGCCATGATCACCATGATCGGCTCCACCGCCGGCGGTCTACGCATGGTACGGGATTCTACCACCAGCGTAAAGCGTTTCTCCATGGAACTAGGGGGAAACGCCCCTGTCATTGTGACTCCCTCCGCAGACCTGAGCGCCGCCGCGGCCCATGTGATCGGGAACAAAATGCGCTGCGCGGGCCAGACCTGCGTGGCGCCCCAGCGGGCCTTCGTTCACCGGAGCGTGTACCGGGAATTTCTGGCGATGTGCACGGAAATTGCCTCCGGGGCCCAGTGTGGCACGCTGGATGAGCAGGCCAACACCGGTCCCCTTATTGACGAGGCGGCGGTTGCCCGAATGGAGCAGCTGGTGGAGGACGCGGTAGAGAAGGGGGCCCGTGTGGCGTGCGGCGGAACCCGGCCTGCGGACAAAACATCCGGATTCTATTTCCTGCCCACCATTCTTACCGGGGTGATGCCGGAGATGCGGGTGTTCCGGGAGGAGGTCTTCGGCCCCGTGCTGGCCCTTATGTCCTATGACACGGAGGAGGAGGCCATCCGCATGGCCAACGACACGGAATACGGCCTCTCCTCCTACATCTGGTCCACCGACCTGAGCCAAGTCTACCGGCTGACCCGCGGTCTCCAGTTCGGCATCGTCAATGTAAACGGCCCCGGAACCGGACCGGCGGTTCCCCACGGCGGCTGTAAAAACAGCGGAATAGGGAAGGATGGAAGCCGGTATTCCCTGGAGGAATACACTTATATCAAGGGCATAAGGATGGCAATTTCCTGAGCTTCGTCACAAAAAACTGCAAACTTACCGGGAACCGGCACTGTTGCTGAGCCTATAGCCCATCGGTGCCGGCTCCGTATTTTGTGTAGGAGGGAAGAATATGACTTTAATGGATGTCGCCCATGACTTTGCAGTCGTCAGCATCCTACTGGCCATCGGATATTTTCTTCGCATGAAAGTCAAATTGTTTCAGCGTCTCTTCCTCCCCGCATCCATTATTGGGGGCCTGATAGGCCTCATAATCGGGCCTCAGATTCTGGGGCTGTACTCTCCTGTACATGTCACCTATACCGCCAGCATCAGTGAGTGGTCCGGCGTGCTGCTGGCCGTCACCTTTGCCTGCTCGTTTTTGGGCGAGTCCATGGAAAAAATTACAAAACAAGCGGTGGCGGCAACCTTGGTGGGCGGCGTCGCCCATCAGGCTCAGGCAGTTCTGGGTATGATTGTCGCCTTCCTATTTCAGTCTGTTGTTCCCATTGGCTTCGGACTGATTCCGCTTTTTGCCCTTTATGGTGGTATTGGCTGGTCTGTTCCTGTCGCAACTATTTTTGAGGAGGAGGGCTATTGGACCAATGCTGTGCCGGTCGCTATCACCATCGCTACCATAGGGGTGGTTTGCGGCATTGTATTTGGCATTGTAATGGTCAATATTGGCATTCGGAAGGGGCTTATTAAGCACACCACTGCTTCGTTGGACGATTTACCCGAGGAGTTCCGTACCGGATACATTGCCCTTGGAAAGCGGCCCTCCATTGGAAGCGCAGTGTCCAAATCCTCATCGGTGGACCCGTTTACCCTTCAGCTGGCCTTTGTGGGTCTTGTTGTCGCCTGTGCCCTTTGGCTCCGAAATTTTTTAATCAGCATTGATCCGTTTTGGGAAAATCTTCCTCTTTTGTCCACTTCCCTGTTCTGCAGCGGCGTATTTGGAATCATTATCGGCCGAATTCCGGCACTTCAACAGTTTATTGACCGCGACACCATTGAGCGTATTTCCAACGTTTCTCTGGAGTATCTTATCACTTCTGCTGTGGCAACCACCTCAATCGAAGCCTTTGTCTCCTATTTACTTCCTATTGTGGTTATTTCCGTAGTGGTCATCGCCGCGACGACCTGGGTCTCCATTTTCTTTTCCAAGCGCTGGTGTCCCCAAGATTGGTTTGCTTCCGCTGTGGCGCAGTACGGTGCCTACATGGGGTTGCTCTCGACCGGCCTGCTACTGGCAAAGGTAGTAGATCCGGATCATAAAACAGTGGCCGCTGAAACGGTTGCAGCGTCCTGCACACTGGGCTACAGCTATTCTCTTCCCTACCTCCTTATTATGCCTATGCTGGTTATCAGTAGTCCCAAGCTGGTCTTCGGCATCAGCGTTGTTCTGTTAATTGTCTTCCTGATTGCCGGAGAAGTATTTCGAAAGAGGGCAAGAGTGTCTAATTAGTTGCGGCCATAAGCACTAATGCTGATTTGATCAAGCGTACCGTGTTGTTGCAAATCAGCGACAAGGAGGAGCATTTACATTGAGCCGATTAGCCATTGAGACCCCCGGCCAGGCCCAGACTGTTTTGAGCTGCCTGTACCGGGACATGGGCCGGCGCATCATTGCCAGCCAGCCCGGGCTGTGCCCGGTGGACATGTCGCTGAACTTTCTGCGGCTATGCCATGCCCAGACCTGCGGCAAGTGCGTGCCCTGCCGCATCGGGCTGGGTCAGCTGGCAGTGCTCATTGAGCAGGTGCTGGACCGCACTGCCACCCTGGAGACCGTGGACCTTATCGAACGCACCGCCAAGGTCATTGCCGACTCGGCGGACTGCGCCATCGGCTTCGAAGCAGCCAATATGGTGCTGCTGGGCATTCGGGGCTTCCGCGAGGACTATGAGGAGCACATCCTCCACGGCCGGTGCTTCTGCGGGCTAAGCCACCCGGTGCCCTGCGTGTCCACCTGCCCCGCCCACGTGGACATTCCAGGCTATGTGGCCCTGGTCCGGGAGGGGCGGTACGAGGACGCGGTGCGCCTCATCCGTAAAGATAACCCCTTCCCCGCCGTGTGCGCCTATGTGTGCGAGCACCCCTGCGAGGCCCAGTGTCGGCGGCGGATGGTGGATGACAGCGTGAACATCTGCGGACTCAAGCGCTACGCCGTGGACCACTCCCCCGATCTGTCCGCGCCCTCCAGGGCGGCTGACACTGGGAAGCGGGTGGCCGTCATCGGCGGCGGCCCCGGCGGTCTGACCGCGGCCTACTACCTGTCCCTCATGGGCCACAAGGTCACCGTGTATGAGCAGCGCCCCAAGCTGGGCGGCATGCTGCGCTACGGCATTCCCGACTACCGCCTGCCCCAGGATGTGCTGGACCGGGATATCACCCACATTCTCTCCACCGGCATCACCGTCCGCACCGCCGTGTCCATCGGCCAGGATGTGGCCATAGAAGAAATCCAAAAGGACTATGACGCGGTGTACATCGCCATCGGTGCCCACGTCGACAAGAAGCTGGGCCTGGAGGGGGAGGAGTCCTCCAATGTGATCAGTGCGGTAGAGCTACTCCGCGGTGTCGGGGATGGAAACGTCCCCGACTTCACCGGTAAGAAGATTTGCGTCATCGGTGGCGGCAACGTCTCTATGGACGCTACCCGTACCGCCCTGCGGCTGGGCGCTGAGAGCGTCACCTGTGTCTATCGCCGCCGAGTAGAGGACATGACCGCCTTGGCAGAGGAAATCGAGGAGGCTATGGCCGAGGGGTGCCAAATCCTGCCCCTGCAGGCGCCAGTCCGCATTGAGGCCGATGAGGAGGGCAAGGTGGCCGCCCTGTGGACCCAGCCTCAAATCATCAGCCTCTATGGTCGGGATGGTCGCCCCGCGCCCGCCAAGGCCCAGGAGAAGGAGTTCCGCATTCCCTGCGACTATGTAATCGTGGCCATCGGTCAGGCCATTGCAGCCAAGCCCTTTGAGGCAGTGGGCGTCACCACCTGCCGCGGGGCCATCCAGGTCGACCTCACCAGCTCGGTGCCCGGGGCGGATAATATCTTTGCCGGCGGAGACGCGGTCTCCGGGCCGGCCACCGTCATCCGCGCTGTGGCCGCCGGTAAGGTGGCCGCCGCCAACATCGACAACTTCCTGGGCTTTGACCACAAGATGCACTGTGAAGTGGATATTCCCCCCGCTCACCTGACCAACACGCCCCCCTGCGGCCGGGTTAATTTGAAAAACCGGCAGCTGACTGACTACCACGGTAATTTTGACCTGCTCAAGGAGGGCATGAGCGAACAGGAGGCCACCCAGGAGGCCAGCCGCTGCCTGCGCTGCGACCACTTCGGCTACGGAATCTTCAAGGGAGGAAGGAGCAAGGAATGGTAAACCTCACCATTGACGGACGCCCCGCCCAGGTGCCCGAAGGCACCACCATTCTGGAGGCTGCCCGGCAGGCCGACATCCACATTCCCCACCTGTGCTACCTGAAGGGCATCAATGAAATTGCCGCCTGCCGGGTGTGCTGTGTGGAGGTGGAGGGGGAACGGGCCATGGTCACCGCCTGCAACAACCCCGTCCAGGAGGGCATGGCCGTCCACACCAACTCCCCCCGGGCCCGCAGCACCCGACGCATCAACGTGGAGCTCATTCTGTCCCAGCACGACTGCAAGTGCGCCACCTGTGTGCGCAGCGGCAACTGCCAGCTCCAGGAGATTGCCAACGACCTGGGCATTCTGGAGCTGCCCTTTGAGATCCAGCTGCCCCAGGGCTTGCGGAAGGCCTGGACCACCACCTTCCCCCTCTTCCACGACTACAACAAGTGCATCAAGTGCATGCGCTGCATCCAGGTGTGCGACAAAATCCAGTCCCTGAGCATCTGGGACGTGGCCGGAACCGGCAGCCGCACCACCATCGACGTATCCAATAACCGGGTCATAAAGGACTCGGACTGCGCCCTGTGCGGCCAGTGCATCACCCACTGTCCCACCGGCGGCCTGCGGGAGCGGGACGACACCCAGCGCGCCTTTGCCGCCCTAGCCGACCCGGACAAAATTACCGTGGTCCAAGTGGCTCCCGCGGTGCGCACCGCCTGGGGCGAGGCCTTCGGACTGCCCCGGGAGCAGGCTACCATGGGCCGTATGGCCGCCGCCCTGCGCCGGCTGGGCTTCCGCTACATCTTCGACACCAACTTCACCGCCGACCTCACCATCATGGAGGAGGGCAGCGAGTTCTTCCGCCGCCTCCAGCGGGGCGACATGGCCCAGTACCCCATGTTCACCAGTTGCTGCCCCGGCTGGGTGCGCTTCCTCAAGGGCCAGTATCCTCAGCTTACCGGGCAGCTGTCCACCGCCAAGAGCCCGCAGCAGATGTTTGGTAGCCTGACCAAGAGCTGGCTGGCCCAGAAGCTGAGAGTGGAGCCGGAGAAGATTTTCTGCGTGTCCATCATGCCCTGCGTGGCCAAAAAGGCAGAGAGCGAGCTGCCCACCATGGCCACCGAGCACGGTCCTGACGTGGACCTGGTGCTCACCACCCGGGAGTTTGTGCGCATGCTGCGCGCCGACAAGATTATCCCCTCCCTCCTTCCGGAGGAGGGCCTGGACGACCCCATGGGTGTATCCACCGGCGCCGGTGTCATCTTCGGCACCACCGGCGGCGTGATGGAGGCCGCCCTGCGTTCCGCCTCCTTCCTGCTCACCGGGCAGAACCCCGACCCAGAGGCATTCTCCCAGCTGCGTGAGGGGCCCGACCTGCGGGAGGCCACCTACGACCTGGCGGGCACCTCGGTGCGCTGCGCCGTGGTCAGCGGCCTGGGCAACACCCGGAAGCTGCTGGATCGCATTCTGGCGGGCAAGATCCATTACGACTTCGTGGAGGTTATGGCCTGTCCCGGCGGCTGCGTGGGCGGCGGCGGCCAGCCCATTGACAAGGAGGACCGGGAGCTAGGCGGCATCCGCGGCGACCGGCTCCACCAGCTGGACGGTCAGGCCCCCCTGCGCTTCTCCCACGAGAATCCCCAGGTCCAGGCCCTGTACCGGGAGTTTTTGGGCAAACCCCTCAGCGAGATCTCCGAGTACCTGCTCCACAGTGACCATACTGCTTGGGCCATGCCCAACCAGCGGGAAACCGAATAATTTCCTTCTCAAAAATTCAGCAAGCTAAACCGATATGGTGTTGCTTTAATTTGTTTGATGTTATATTCCACAGCAGTAACCATGCTGTGCATTATATGCCTGTGTAGTTTTATTTTGCAAAACTGTGTTGTGGCTGTCACCCCGGTGATATAATCAAAATGCTAGGATAGACTATCAGAAAAGGGGGACGGGATTATGGAAGCAAGAACATATCTCGCGGTGGATCTGAATAATGCCGAGGGAAAAGAAATGCCGATATCATTTGGAAGTACCTGAAACAAATGAGGAATTCAAATAAATATCGGCATTTCAAATCACATTAGGCCGTAAAGCTGCCGAATCACATCTTCATTGTCAGCATATTTAAACTTTTCGTCGCTCTTAAATACAGAGTTTTCTTTTGCGGAGATTTTATCAACGGCTTTACGTTTCATGTCGGTAGTGGCCCTTGCATAAATCAAAGATGTTTCTCGAAAAAGCAAAAGAATTGACGCATAATGATTGCAAGCTTATATTGAGAGCCCTCTGTCAATCCACTTGCTTTCAAAATGGAATCAACGAGTTCTTGATATTCTTTGCCGGGCTTATAATACTTTGTGTCTTTTACTATGGAAAAATCGACTTTCCCAGTATCCACATAAGAGCGGATGCGAAAAGCTGCTGTTACAAATGCCCTGTAAAATTTCCTGCTTATTTCTCCGTGTTCATATCGGATTCGTTGTAGTTCACACAGGCTGCTCAAAAGCTCATAAGAGCAGATGTCTGTGTCATGCGTGTGGTGCCAAACGACAATGCGACGGTAGACACTCCAACGTATACATTTTAGACTGTATTCGCTGATTCCCCGCTGGCGCATAGCCTCCAGCACTCCGTTTACTGCATCTTCTATCCTTTGCAAAGCATACACCCCCTGTTATATTTGGTGTTCCAAGTATAACAGGTAATGCCGATATTTACTTGAATTCCTCTTGTATTTCAACCTTTTCTAAATTATATCGGCATTTCTTTTTCCTCGGCATTATTCAGAAAAAGCCGAATTCGGCTTTTTCTGAAGAGCTTCTACGCCTCGGTGGAGTGCGTGGAGCGGGGGGCTGGACCCCATGACCACCAACCTTGTGGTAGCAGATCTGACCCGCACGGAGAAAACCATCTGTCTGGCCGTCACGCCGGCGCTGAAAGCGTATGGAATCCTGGGGCGGGCCCGGCTCTTTGAAGTGATCCAGAAGGTCCGGGAGATCAACGCTCAGCGACGGCAGCGGGTTCCCAGCCACGTCTTTTCCGGCTCTTCCAGTAATGATCTGGAGCTGAGAGCCAATCCTGCACTGGAGCTGGATTATATCGTGGCCCCGCCGCGCATGGCCCGTTACATGGAGTGGAGCGCCCGCATATATCAGGTGTACCTCCGCCATGTGGCGCCGG
>NZ_JANGBZ010000058.1:0-20035 GCF_024462915.1 Clostridium sp. DFI.5.61 | reverse complement strand
TCTGCCGAAGATACTTGCCTGGAGACGGGCTGGGAAAATAGGTAGTGCCTACACAGACGAGGAGCAGTTTTATCTGCTCCTCGTTTTTATTTTTAACTGTGTTTTTTCCTTGACAAAGGGGCAAAATATGATATACTGAAGGCAATAACAGGAATGATTCCTATTAAATGAGTGATGAGTGCGGAGGGAATATTATGAATCGAAAGGCGTTTAACCGGATCAATTATGGACTATTCATCGTGGCGGCTGCCGCCGATGGGAAGCGCAATGGGTGCATCGTCAACTCCCTGCATCAGGTGACCTCTTCCAGCCCCTACAAATTCTCGTTGACGGTCAATAAGAGCAATGAGACCTTCAAGACCATCGAGGCCGCGGGCAGCTTTGCCGCCACTGTCTTGGCCAAAGATACTCCCAAGGATCTGGTGGACCTGTTTGGCTACAAGTCCGGCCGGGTGGTGGACAAATTTGAGGGCTTTGATGTCCAGACCGATGAGGCGGGCAACCCCTATGTGAAGGACCACGCCCTGGCCCGGATCAGCTGCAAGATCGTGGAAAAGCTGGATCTGGGGACCTATATGCTTTATATCGGAGAGGCTACCGAGGCGGAGACCTTGGGCGAAGGCCCTGCCCTGACGGTGGATGACTTCAAGAACGGCGGGGGCTCCACGCCTCCGGCCGCTACCGTGTACCGCACCCTGGAGGGCAATGAGGGCTGGAAGTGTACCATCTGCGGCTATGTGGCTGAGAAGGAGACCCTGCCCGAGGGGTATCAATGTCCCATCTGCCGGGCCAATCGGGACAAATTCGTCAAGCTGTAAGCGGGCCGGAGAAGAGAGCATAAAAGAAGGGCGGCTCCCATAGGAGCCGCCCTTGCTCGCGTAAGGTGGACAGACAAAGTGACGGGCCGGTTCAGGGACGGCGGTTCAGGATCAGGATCGCCCCGAAGATGGCGGCCATACCCAGCAGCTTATAGGGGGTGACTGCCTCATGAAACGCGAAAATACCGATGAGGGCGGCCACAAAGGGCTCCACAGTGGCCAGAATAGCGGCCTTGCCGGGCTCTGCCCAGCGCAGGCCCTCCGTATAGAGCAGATAGGGCAGGATGCAGCACAAGACGCCTATGCCAAGACCGCCCAGGATGGCCCTGGGGTCTAAAAGGAGGGAGGCGTCCTCCCATAAACGAGACAGGGGCAGGGAGCCCAGAGCGGAGAACAGAAAAGTATAGAAGGTGATGGTGGAGGGGGAGTACCGTTTCAGGGCCAGTTTACTGAAAATGCTGTACAGGGCATAGCCGAAGCCGGAACCCAGGCCGAAAAGCACCGCGGCGGCAGAGATGCTCCCCACCCCGGCGGGAAACAGGCCGGCCACCAGCACACAGCCGCAGAAGGTGAGCAGGAGGGCGCCGATCTTGCGGGGGGTGATAGGTTCCTGGAAGCAGAGCGCAGAGAGCAGCATCACAAAGACGGGAGAGGTGTACAGCAGGACGGCGGCCACGGACAGGGCACTGAGTGAGATGGCATTGAAGTAGCACCAGTTGAAAAAGAGCACGCTGAAGATGCCGGTCCCCACAAAGCACCAGAGATCTTGCAGGCGTACCCGGACGGCGGCCCGGTCAGTGAAGAGCAGCCAGAAAAAGTAAAGGATGGCAGCCACCGTGCTGCGTACTGCCACCGACTCCATGGAGTCCAGGCCCGCGGCGGTGAGCAGACGGAGAAATACACCGATGCAGCCCCAGAGGGCGGCGGCGGAAATAATAGAGAGGTAAGCTTTCTTCTGCATCGGGAGACTCCATTTCCTCGTTGTGACGGGCGGCGGGATGCCGGTGGTCCGTCCCTATCATACCATGATAAAGACAGGAGCGGCAAGATGAAATATGAAAAGATACGGCCCGGGACCTTCCTGGACCGGCCAAACCGGTTCGTGGCGCATGTGGAGCTGGGCGGTACGGCGGCTGTGTGCCACGTGAAAAATACAGGCAGGTGCCGTGAACTGCTGGTCCCTGGCGCGAAGGTCTATCTGGAGGAGAGCGGGAACCCGGCCCGAAAGACCCAATATGACCTGATCGCAGTGGAGAAGGGGACAAGACTCATCAATATGGACGCTCAGGCCCCCAACCGGGTGTTCGAGGAGTGGGCCCGGGGCGGAGGATTCCTTCCGGAGCTGTCTCTGCTGCGTCCGGAGACTACATATAGGAATTCTAGATTCGATTTCTACTGGGAGTCTTCAGCAGAGCGGGGATTTGTGGAGGTGAAAGGGGTCACATTGGAGGAGGACGGGGTGGTCCGCTTCCCCGATGCCCCCACGCTGCGGGGGGTAAAGCACCTTCAGGAGCTGGAGGAGGCCCGCCGGGCGGGATACCGGACGGCGGTGTGCTTTGTCATTCAGATGGAGAACGTCTCATGGTTCGAGCCTAACGACCGGACCCACCCCGCCTTTGGGGCGGCCCTGCGCCACGCGGCGGAGGCCGGCGTGGAGGTGCTGGCCATGGAGTGCCGGGTGACGCCGGAGGAGCTGCTGCCCGGCCGGCCGGTGCCGGTGCGGCTGTGAGCCTGGGCGGAAACAACGGCATCAAGACAGCTCCCGCCACGGTCTGCCCGCGGCGGGAGCTGTCTTGATGGGAGGGTCACATGCCCAGGGCCTCGGTCAGATCCTCCACGGCCTCATTGACATGCTTGGCCACCTTGTGGGCGGTCTTTTTCATCTCCCGGCGGGAGGGTGCCACGCTCATGCCCACGACGGCGCCGGCCACCAGTCCAGTGGTCATGCCCCACCAAAATTGTCCGCTGCTCATATCCATTCCTCCTTTTTTCCAAAACGCACCGTGGACGGGCGTTTCGGTCATACGCTATTCTTCCCCAAAAGCGGGAAAAATCCGTTGCTAAATCCTGCTGGTTTCGCTATAATAAAGCCGGTATCGAGATGCGGCAGGCTCCGGTCTGAGGCAGTGGAGCTGAGAAGGAGGACCTGGGCCGGACCGCAGGGGCATACAACACAGAGAAAAGCTGACAGTGGTGCCCGGGCATTCCCCCCGCGGTCCCCGGAGGAGTTTGACATGAAATTACTGATTCAGAACGGAAGGGTCCTGGACCCGGTGAGCAAGACCGTGACGCTGACCGACCTGCTGGCGGAAAACGGCCGGGTGGCCCTGCTGGAGCGGGGGCTGGAGACGGAGGCGGACCGGATCATCGACGCCTCGGGGCTGGTGGTGAGCCCGGGCCTGGTGGACATGCACGTACACCTGCGGGACCCGGGGTACACCTATAAAGAGGACATCCGCACCGGCACGGCTGCGGCGGCCCGGGGAGGGGTCACCTCCCTGGCCTGTATGGCCAACACGGACCCGGTGCTGGACTGCCCGGAGCAGCTGCACTATGTGCGGGAGCGGGCCAAGGAGGGGAGCGGCGTCCACGTCTACCCCATCGCGGCGGTGTCCGTGGGGCTGAGAGGGGAGGAGCCCACCGACGCAGAGGCGCTGAAAAAGGCGGGGGCGGTGGCCCTCTCCGATGACGGCTGCAACGTGGACAACGCCAACCTGATGCGGGACGCCATGATAAGGGCCAAGCGGCAGGAGCTGCCTGTCCTCTGCCACTGTGAGGACACCTCCATGGTGGAGGGCCGGGCGGTGAACGAGGGCAGCGTATCCCGCCAGCTCTGGCTGGAGGGACGGCCCGCCATCGCTGAGGAGCTGGAGGTGATGCGCGCGGCCATGCTGGCGGAGGAGACCGGCGCCCGGGTCCACATCTGCCATATCTCGACGGCAAAGGCGGTGGACATCGTGCGCCGGATGAAGGAGCACGGGGTGCCCGTTACCTGCGAGACCTGCCCCCAGTATTTTACCCTCACAGAGGACGAGATCCTGACGCAGGGGTCCCTGGCCAGGATCAATCCCCCCCTGCGGACACAGCAGGATGTGAAGGGGATCATCGCCGGCCTGCGGGACGGCACCATCGACGCCATCGCCACCGACCACGCCCCCCACTCCGCCGAGGAGAAGGCCAGGCCCCTCACCCGGGCGCCCAGCGGCATGGTCGGGCTGGAGACCTCCCTGGCAGTCACCCTGACCGCCCTGTATCACACCGGAAAGATGGAGCTGACGGAGATTGTCCGCCGGATGACGGTGAACCCCGCCTCTATCCTGGGGCTGTCGAAGGGACGGCTGGCTCTGGGAAATGACGCGGACATCGTCATCTTCGACCCGAACGAAGAGTGGACGGTGGACCCGGAGCAGTTTGCATCCAAGGGGCGCAACACCCCCTTCGCCGGATGGAAGGTAAAGGGGCGGGTGAAGTACACCATCGTGGGCGGAACGGTCATCTACGAGGCCCCCTGAGAGCCGGCCTGCGGCGGAGGGGGAGCAGAAGGGTGGGATCGGCATGAAGACGCGGAGGAGCGTGCCCAGCTGGGTGCCGACGCTGTTTTTTGTGATGGGGAATCTCCTGATCATAGGGGCATCGGCCCAGCTGATCCGGCTGGGATATATCCCTCTCCCAGGACTGATCGCGGCCTTCTTTTGGGGAGAGACCTGGGTCTTCTGGGGGATCACAGACCTGCTGGGATGGCCCTGGCGGCTGAAACGGTCGGTGCGGGAGGCCCCGTGGAGGAAAGAGTATCAGCGGCGGATCGGGCCCATTCAGATCATCACAGGGGGGCTCATCATGCCAGCCTCCCTGCTGGAGCTCATGCCGGCCTTTCTGCTGTCCCTGTTGGTGACTGTGGCGGGGGGCCTGGCCGCATATAATATCCGCTGTCAGTATCCGGGAAGCTGGTGAGACCGGCCGGAAGAGGGGGCGGCCCCCAAAATGTGAAAACAAATAGTAGAAATAAAAATGAAAATAACGAAAAGGAATGATATTTGATGTCTTTTGACGTTCTCCAGGACAAGATCCGGGCCATGAAGAACCCTACAGTGGCCGGGCTGGACGCCCGGATCGACTATGTGCCCGAGCACATCCGCCAGGCCGCCTTCGCGGAGCACGGCACCGGGCTGGAGGGAGCCTGTGAGGCCATCTATCAGTTCAACGTGGGGCTGATCGACGCCCTGTGCGACATCGTCCCCGCAGTGAAGCCACAGTCCGCCTACTATGAAAATCTGGGCTGGCGGGGGATGGAGATGCTGGAGCGCACCATCCGCTATGCCAAAAGCAAGGGGCTGTTCGTCATCGCCGACATCAAACGGGGAGACATCGGTTCCACCGCCTCTGCCTACGCGGAAGGCTGGCTGTCCGGGGTGAAGATCGGGGAGGAGACCTTCAAGACCTTTGACGCCGACTGCGTCACCCTCAACGGTTATATGGGCTCTGACTCTATCAACCCCTTCCTGAAGGCAGCTCAGGGGGAGGACAAGTGTGTCTTCGTGCTGGTCAAGACCTCCAATCCCGGCTCCGGAGAGCTCCAGGATATGGTGGCTGGGGACCGGCTGGTCTATCAGGTGATGGGCGACCTGAATCAGCGGATCGCTAAGGGGACCGAGGGCAAGTACGGCTATACCATGGCTGGGGCCGTCACCGGGGCCACCTACCCCTCCGACATCCGGGCCCTGCGCAAGCGCCTGGAGCACACCTTCTTCCTGGTGCCCGGCTACGGCGCCCAGGGGGGGACTGCGGAGGACGTGCAGTATGCCTTTGACAAGTACGGCCACGGGGCCATCGTCAACTCCTCCCGGGGCATCATGTGTGCGTGGCAGAAGACCGGCGGGGACGGCCGGGATTTTGCCCAGGCGGCCCGGGATGCGGCCATCGCCATGCGGGACGACATCAGGCGCTTCGTCACCATCGTGTAACAGCTCCCGCAAAAGGGCGGGGCTGGGGGAAGGAGGAAGGACTATGGCAAAGCGGGCCTGTGTGCTCTGCGGAGAGATGGCGGGAAGCTGGTCCCTGTGCTACATCACCCTGTGCGGCACCAGTCAGACCCTGTGCGAGAAGTGCATGCGGCGATACCGGGATGCGGCGGGGGAGGAGAAGATCGCCCTCAGGGAGTATATGGCCCGGTCCCCTCACCTGAGAGAGGGGGAGGAGGTGCGGGAGCGCCTCCCCCAGGCCCGGGGCCAGTGGCAGCGGGAGCTGGAGCAGGCGCGGGAGCGCCGGCAGCAGGAGGAGCAGCGCCAGGCCCAGGTGAAAAAGACCGCCCGCTGCTGCGGCCAGGACATGACCAAGCTGGGGGTATCCACCTTTCAGCTGGGGGAGCACACCTTTTTGGGCGGTGACCTGGACCATCTGCTGTCAGGCAGCATGAAAATGGCGGTGTTCCGCTGCGAGGTCTGCGGCCGGCTGAAATTTTTTGACCCGGAATGGGTCCAATAAGGGCCGCCCCAGGTGTGCCCGCGAGACACTAAACTTTCCACAGAGGGTGTGACGCCATTATGAAAGTAGAACAGAAATGCGGCATCATCAGCAGGACGATGCTCAATGACGCCGCCATCAGCCTCACTCTGGAGGCGGGGGACATGGTCCGGACCGCCTTCCGGGCCCCGGGGCAGTTCGTCCACATCAAGTGCGGACATTCCCGGCTGCTCCGCCGGCCCATCTCCGTCTGCTCCTGTCAGGCGGGGGAAGGGGACGCCCCCGACCGGCTGACCGTAGTCTTTGAGGTCCGGGGAGAGGGGACCGCCTGGCTGGCCGGCCGCCGTGAGGGACAGAGCCTGGACGTGATGGGCCTGCTGGGCAACGGCTTCCCCATGAAGCGGGAGGGCCGCTATCTGCTGGTGGGGGGCGGCATCGGCGTGCCCCCCATGCTGGGTTGCGCCCAGTATGCCCCCGGGCGGTGCACCGCCATCCTGGGGTTCCGCTCCGGGGACAGGGTGATGCTGGAGGAGCAGTTCCGCTCCGTGTGCTCCCAGGTGCAGGTGGCCACAGATGACGGCTCCTACGGCTTCCACGGCTATGTGGATGCGCTGGTGCGGCGGGAGCTGGAGGGAGACCGGGGCTATGACGCGGTGCTGGCCTGCGGCCCCCGGCCCATGCTGAGAAACGTGGCCCGGGCGGCGGAGGACTTCGGCGTGCGCTGCCTGGTGTCTATGGAGGAGCGGATGGGCTGCGGCGTAGGCGCCTGCCTGGTCTGTGCCTGCGACATGGCGGACGGCAGCCGGAAACATGTGTGCAAGGACGGACCCGTCTTTGACGCCAGGGAGGTGGATTGGGATGCCTGATGTGGATATGAGGGTGGAGCTGGCTGGGGTGACTCTGAAAAACCCGGTGTGCGTGGCCTCTGGGACCTTCGGCTTCGGCCGGGAGTACGGGGCGTTCTATGACCTGGGCGAACTGGGCGCCATCTGCGCCAAGGGCCTGACCCTCCACCGCCGGGAGGGCAACCCGGGCCCCCGAATCGCAGAGACTCCCATGGGCATTCTCAACTCGGTGGGCCTCCAGAACCCGGGGGTGGACGCCTTTGTGGAGACGGAGCTCCCCTTCCTGCGGCAGTATGACGTGAAGGTGATCGCCAACATCTCTGGGAACACCCCCGAGGAATACGGCATCATGTGTGAAAAGCTGGCCCAGGCCGGGGTGGACCTGATCGAGGTGAACATCTCCTGCCCCAATGTGAAGGCGGGGGGACTGGCCTACGGCACCAGGCCGGAACTGGCCGCCGAAGTCACCCAGGTGGCCAAGGCTCACGCCGGCTCGGTCCCAGTGATGGTGAAGCTCTCACCCAATGTGACGGACATCACGGAGATCGCCCGGGCGGTGGCCGGGGCGGGGGCGGACGCTCTCTCGCTCATCAACACCCTGCGGGGGATGCGCATCGACGTGAACACCCGGCGCCCTGTGCTGAAGATGAACACCGGCGGCCTGTCCGGCCCCGCCGTCCTGCCTGTGGCGGTGCGGATGGTCTGGGAGGTGGCCCAGGCGGTGGACCTGCCCATCCTGGGGATGGGCGGGGTGTCCAAGGGGGAGGACGCGGCCCAGATGATGCTGGCCGGGGCCTCCGCCGTGGCGGTGGGCACCGCCCTCTTTGCTGACCCCTACGCCCCGATCCGGGTGCGGGACGAGCTGGCCGCCCTGGCGGCCGGCCAAGGCCTGGAGCGGGCGGCGGAGCTCATCGGCGGAGTGAAGCCCTGGTAAGGATACGCGGCAGGCGGAGCCCCGGTGGGGCGTGCCGCGAAACTCAAAAGAAGGAATACCGAATATGACGACCATCTATCTGATCCGCCACGCTGAGGCGGAGGGAAACCTGTACCGCCGCATCCACGGCTGGTACGACGCCCTGGTGACCGAGAACGGTCTCAGGCAGATCCAGGCCCTGGAGCAGCGCTTCCAGGGGGAGCACTTCGACGCGGTGTGGTCCAGCGACCTGTACCGCACCTGCACCACGGCCCGGGCTGTCTATGAGCCCAGGGGCCTGGAACTGCGTACCGACCCGGAGCTGCGGGAGCTGAACATGGGGGACTGGGAGGACCAGACCTGGGGCCAGGTGCGCCGCACCCAGCCCGGGGAGCTGGACCGCTTCAACCGCAGCGACCCCACTTGGACGGCCCCCCGTGGAGAGGGGCTGGGGGAACTGGGGGAGCGGGTGGAGCGGGCCCTGCGCCGCATCGCCGCCGCCCACCCGGACCAGACG
The DNA here is from genome assembly GCF_024462915.1 of Clostridium sp. DFI.5.61. Classification (NCBI taxonomy): domain Bacteria; kingdom Bacillati; phylum Bacillota; class Clostridia; order Eubacteriales; family Clostridiaceae; genus Clostridium; species Clostridium sp. DFI.5.61. The sequence continues at coordinate 11,482 of NZ_JANGBZ010000058.1, read as the reverse complement.
GTGGCGGTGTTCAGCCACGGCACCGCCATCCGGCAGGCTCTGGCGCGGATCAAGGGCATCCCGCCGGAGGAGTGGCACGGCCTGCGCCACAGCGACAACACCGCCGTCTCCTGCCTGAAGTGGGACGGAGCGGCGTTCCAGCTGGCCTTCGAGGGGGACAACTCCCACCTGGACCCCGCTATCTCCACACTGGCCCGCCAGTCCTGGTGGCGGAGGGACGGGAAGCGGGCGGAGGACGTGAACCTGTGGTTCCGGCCCCTGGACTTGGAGCGGGAGAGCCAGACCTATTACGAGGCCCGGCGGGAGGCATGGATCACCGTCCACGGGGAGGACACCCCCTTTGATGGGGAGAGCTTTCTTCAGGATGCCCGCCTTCACTGCGGCCGCACCCCATGGGGGGTGACCTGCGCCATGGCGGGGGACCGGATGGCGGGGCTGATCCAGCTGGACCCAGAGCGGTATGCCAAGGACGGGGCCGGCTATATCCCATTCTGCTACATTGTGCCCCAGCTGCGGGCCCAGGGGCTGGGGGTGCAGCTCATCGGGCAGGCGGTGTCCTTCTACCGCCCCCTGGGGCGGCAGTATCTGCGCCTGCGCTGTGCCAGCTACAACACCCCCGCCCAGCACTTTTATCAGCGGTACGGCTTCTATAAGATCGGCGAGGAGCAGGGGAGCCGGGTGCCGCTGGATATCCTGGAGAAGTACATCGGCTATGACCGCTGAGCTGCGGCCGTTCAAAAGGAGGGACATGGGATGGACCATATTGCCCAGATCGCAGGAAAACTGGCGGACCATCAGCTGGACGCCATGCTGCTCGCCAGTCAGGCCGGGGAGCGGTACGCCGTGGGCTTCCACGGGGAGGGCCTGGTGCTGGTGACCCGGGAGGGGGCCCACTATTCCACCGACAGCCGCTACATCGAGGCGGCCCGGCAGGAGGTGCAGGGGGCTCAGGTGGAGCTGGTGACCCGGGAGCGGGGCCATCTGGCCCTGGCCGCCGGCTATCTCCAGGAGCACGGCCTGAAGCGGGTGGGCTTTGAGAGCGGGGCCGTGAGTGTGGACGCCCTGGCCCGGTATGAGAGGGCCCTGCCCTGCACCCTGGTCCCGGCTCAGGACCTGCCGGACGGCCTGCGGGCGTCCAAGGACGGAGAGGAGCTGGCCGCCATGGAGAAGGCCCAGCGCATCACCGACGAGGCATTTCAGGCGATTTTGAATTTTATCCGCCCGGGGCAGACGGAGCGGGAGGTGGCCGCCCGGCTGGTGTATGAGCTGCTGCGCCGGGGCGGGGAGCGGGTCTCCTTCGACCCTATCGTGGCCGCCGGCGCCAATGGCTCCAAACCCCATGCCGTCCCCGGAGACACGGTGATCCAGCCTGGGATGTTCGTCACCGTGGATTTCGGCTGTGTGTGGAGGGGCTACTGCTCCGACATGACCCGCACCGTGGCGGTGGGAAAGCCCGCACCGGAGATGGAGCGGGTATATCAGGTGGTGCTGGAGGCCCAGCAGGCTGGCATCGCCGCCGCCCGGGCCGGGCTGGCCGGGCGGGAGATCGATGCCGCAGGCCGGACGGTGATCCAGGCGGCGGGGTATGGGGAGGCATTTTCCCACAGCTTCGGCCACTCCCTGGGACTGGAGATCCACGAGTCCCCCAATGCCGCGCCGGGGGAGGAACGGATCATGCCCGTGGGGGCAGTGGTCTCCGCCGAGCCGGGCATCTATCTGCCCGGGCGTTTTGGCGTGCGCATCGAGGACGTGATCGTCCTGTCGGAAACGGGATGCCGTGACCTGACAAAGTCGCCAAAAGAGCTGATCGTCCTGTGATTTTACAGAAAACCTCTTGTCAAATCCAGAAAAAAAGGGTAAAATATATCAGTTCATAAAAACATTTGGAGGATGATTCCTATGGCAATGATTTCCGCCAGTGATTTCCGCAACGGCGTGACCTTTGAGATGGACGGCAAGGTCATGCAGGTCGTCGAGTTCCAGCACGTCAAGCCCGGCAAGGGCGCCGCCTTTGTCCGCACCAAGATGAAGAACATCATCACCGGCGGTGTGACCGAGACCTCCTTCAACCCCACCGCCAAGTTTGAGCAGGCTTTCGTGGAGCGCAAGGACATGGAGTACAGCTACAACGACGGCGATCTGTACTATTTCATGGACATGGAGACCTACGACATGCTGCCCATCAGCAAGGATATGCTGGGCGACGCCTTCAAGTTCGTGAAGGAGAACATGAGCTGCAAGGTCATGTCCTACAAGGGCAGCGTCTTCGGTGTGGAGCCCCCCAACTTCGTGGAGCTGGAGGTCACCGAGACCGATCCCGGCTTCAAGGGCGACACCGCCACCAACGTGACCAAGCCCGCCACCCTGGAGACCGGCGCCGAGATCAAGGTGCCCCTGTTCATCAACCCTGGTGACAAGATCAAGATCGACACCCGCACCGGAGAGTACCTGGAGCGCTGCAAGGGCTGATGGCAGAGACAGATGTCCGGCCCCGCAGAGAGCGGGGATGGGTATCGATAAGATTCTGCAGAGGCTGAAAAGAACAAAATCAGGTCGGGAGAGACACTGGGGCAGAGGGTACGACACAGAATTGAAGGAGGCTTAGCCTCAGAAAGGGAAACTGCTATGACTATTTCCGAGAAAGTTGCTTATCTGAAGGGGCTGGCTGAGGGCCTGAACCTGGATGTGGAGAAGTCCAAGGAGGGCAAGCTCATCTCCGTGATGATCGGCATCCTGGAGGAAGTGGGGCTGTCCATTGAGGACCTAGAGGAGAACGCTCTGGCCCTCGGGGAGGAGATCGACACCATTTCCGACGACCTGGCGGATGTGGAGTCCGTGGTCTACGGCGAGGACGAGGATGAGGACGACTACTTTGAGGTTGAGTGCCCCAATTGCGAGGAACCCATCGTCATCGACGACAAGGCGCTGGCGGAGGGGGAGGTAGAGTGCCCCAACTGCCAGACCAAGTTCTCTCTGGACCTGTCGGATGACACGGTGGAGGGAGACGAGGAGTAACTCCCCGCCCGAAAGCACACAACAGCGGCGTGACGATTTCGTCACGCCGCTGTTTTTCTCTCCGCCCCGCCGGACAGGTGTTCAGGGCAGGGGAGCACTGCCCATGGCCGCTTCCAGAATCTTATCCGCTCCCCGCCGGTAGCCGCCGGCGGCGCGGAACCCTTCAGAGATGTGCTGGGCGCTGTGCTGAAAGGCAGGATCAGCCAGGACGAGGGAGAGGGCCTGATGGATGGCGGCGGGGGTGGGAGCGGGCAGCGGGACGCCCGCCCCCAACTCCTGGACCCGGCGGGCCACCATGCCCTGCTCCTCCTGCTGGGGGAAGAGGACCAGGGGGACCCCCAGGTAGAGGCTCTCACTGACGCTGTTCATGCCGCAGTGGGAGAGAAAGGCGTCGGACTGAGACAGGACGGCCAGCTGGTCTACCTGGGGAAGGACCTGGACATTGGGCGGAACATCTCCCAGCTCTTCCGGCCTGCACCCACCGCCTAGAGAGAGAACGGCCCGTACCCCCTCCCAGCTCCGCAGGGCCTCCAGGCAGGCGCGATAAAAGGAGCGGCTGCGGTTGTTGACAGTCCCCAGGGAGATGTAGATCTGCCTGTCCCCGCCGGAGCGTGGGGCGTGGGTCAGCTCGGGCACCGAGGGCCCAATAAAGGCATACCGGCTGGAAAAGGTGTCAGCCAGGGGCTGGAATTCCCGGGAAGTGTAGACGATGGTGTCGGTGTGTCCGTCGTTCTCAATGAGGGAGAGCAGTCCCTTCACCGGATAGCCCGCCTGGCACAGCTGGGCCATGCAGCGGCGGATGCGGCCCCGACCCGCAAGCAGCCGCAGGAACTGCCCCGGCGTCTGCTTCATCAGCTTGGCGGTATGGCGGTTGAAGGCGAAGGTGGTGGTGGAGCAGACATAGGGGCAGGCCAGCTTGGCGGCCCACAGCTTTCCCCAGAAGCACAAGGAGTCGGATACCACGCAGTGGGGCTGGAATTGGGCCAGATCCCGGCCCACGGGGCCATCCATGGCCAGGAGGGTTTGGGTGATCATCTCCACCAGGGCGGCGAAGTCGCGGCCCACCCTTCGCTCCAGATCCGGAGGCGCCGGAGGCAGATAGGAGTCGCAGGGGACGAATTGGGCGCCGGCGGCCTGGATCTTCTCCCGAAAGGGGGCGAAGGAGTAATAGCGGACCTGGTGCCCACGGCAGGTCAGCTCCCGTACCACCGGAAGAGTGGGATTGGTGTGCCCGTGAGCATAGATGGAGAAAAAGGCGATTCGGTACATGAAGTCCCCTCCTTTCCCTGGCAGAGCTTACCGTTCCTCAGGCTCTTCCTGTGTGCTCAGCTGCCGGATGGCCTGGGCAAAAGCCCTGGACTCCGACTCGCTGTGGTCAGGATAGATATCCCGGCCCCGCCCCTGGAAGATGGACTCGGCGATCTGCTCAAAGACCTGGTAGCGCTCCAGGGCGATGCCCCGTTGTGCGTCGGCCAGGATCAACAGGGTGTCCCCGGGGCTGATCTGGAACATGTCCCGGATCTCCTTAGGAATGACGATTTGGCCTTTCGGTCCCACCTTGACGGAGCTCATATACTTCTCATTGTCAGACATCTTGATCCCCAAATCTCCTTAAAGTAATACTTGTATAACTAATCTTACCTGCGAAAGGCGGAAATGTCAAGAAAAATCTGTCCCCTCTCCCGCGCGGGGGTGGACGGCCGCCTGGCGCTCTGCTATAATGCACCTGTTGATCCAAAAGAGCGGCCCCCGGCGGGGCTGGCCGATTCAGAAGAAGGAGCGGGTGAGAACTGATGAAGACAAAGACCGTACTGCTGCGCGGGGTGGAGATCGGTGCAGGCAGACCGAAGATCATCGTCCCCATTGTTGGGAAGACGGAGCAGGAGATCCTGGACAAAGCCGCCGAGCTGGTCCAGGCCAAGCCCGATGTGGTGGAATGGCGGGTGGACTACTTCCAGGGCGTGGGCGATGTCCAGCGGGTGGTGGATACTGCCAGAGAGCTGAACGAGGCACTGGGGGAGATCCCCATCCTCTTCACCTTCCGCACCAAGCGGGAGGGCGGCGAAAAGGAGATCGGTATGGAGGACTACACCGCTTTGAACCGGGCCGTCGCCCAGTCGAGCTATGTGGACGCGGTGGATGTGGAGATTTTTTCCGGTGACGAGGTGGTGCGCAAGAACATCGCCGCCATCCATGATGCCGGCGCGGCGGTGGTGGGGTCCAGCCATGAATTCCACCGGACACCGGAGCACGCCGAGCTCATCTACCGGCTGCGGAAGATGCAGGATATGGGGGCCGACATCCTGAAGGTGGCTGTGATGCCCCAGAACAAGGCGGACGTGCTGACCCTGCTCTCCGCCACCGAGGAGATGTATCGGCTGTACGCCCAGCGGCCGCTGCTGACCATGTCCATGGCGTCGGACGGCGTCATCAGCCGCCTGTGCGGCGAGGTGTTCGGCTCCGCCGCCACCTTCGGCATGGTGGGCCAAGGCTCCGCCCCCGGCCAGATCCCGGCGGATCAGCTGGAACAGGTGCTGGAGATCCTCCACAGAGCGCTGTGAGGTTTGACCGGCCCGCCTGGAGACAGGCGGGCCGGTGATTTTGCCAGGGAAAATGGACTCACCAGCATAACGGACGAGCTGCGCTGCCCCATAATGCTGCTGATCTGTGCAAAAAAATTGTAAAACACAGCCATGTCTGCCCCGATTTACCGGCAGTAAAGGGCAACGCTGTGGGCACAATAAAGCTCGGATGGAACTTCCGTATGAGAAAAGTGTGGGATCAGGTCCCGTCTGGAACGTGTGCCAGGCGGGACCTGACAGCCCCGGCCGGACCGGCCGGGCTGGAACGGAAAACGGGAGGATTTGGAATGAAAAAAGAGCTGATCGCCCTGGGGGCGGCTCTGGCCCTGGTGGGGACCCTGACCGCGTGCAGCAGCACGCCGGCGGACCAGAATAAGGGGAGCGCCGGCAGCGGCGCTACCGGCAGTACTACCGGTAGCGCCGCCGGGACTGCCTATCCCCGGTCTACCCGCTACGGGATGAACGGGACCGCCGGCGGCCATGGCTACACCTATGACGGCCGCTATACCGCCTTCCCCGACGGCAGAGTGGCACCGGGCCGGGGCAATGCGGCCCGGGACATGGAGCGAGTGGGAAAAGGCGTGGCTGACGGGACCCGGGACTTGGTGAACGGCGTGGGCGACGTGGTGCGCGACGCCGGGAACGGTCTGCGGGATGCCGGCCAGGCAGTGAAAAACGCAGCTGACCGGGACATGTGACCCATAAAACGCTGAGAAAAGACCGCGCGGAGATCACTCTCCGCGCGGTCTTTTACTTTGGAGGCCGCTTGCCCCGCTGGTGCGCCGGCTTTGCCCGGCGGCCGGTATGGGAGGCGCGGCCACCGGCTGCCGGGGCCGGGCGGCCCTTCCGTGGGGCCTGCCTGCCTTGCCGGTTCTCCTTCGGGCCGGAGCTGCCCCGGGCCTGCTTGGCGGGGGCATCCCCCCGGCGTCCCTGACGGCTCCCCGCCCCGGAGGCGGGGGCATCCGGACGGATCAGGCACCGCTTCCCATAACCGATCAGATCCTCACGGCCCGTGCGGTGGAGAGCCTCCAACACCAGCTTCCGGTTTTGGGGCTTGCGCCACTGCATCAGTGCCCGCTGGAGGGCCTTGTCGTGGGGCGTGCGGGGGACGAAGACCGGCTGCATGGTGCGGGGGTCCAGGCCGGTGTACCACATGCAGGTAGACAGGGTGCCGGGGGTGGGATAGAAGTCCTGCACCTGCTCCGGCATGTGTCCCTGCCGGTTGAGCCACTCCGCCAGCTGGACCGCATCCTCCAGGGTGCAGCCGGGGTGGGAGGAGATGAGGTAGGGGACCAGGTACTGGTCCTTGCCGTAGCGGCGGTTGAGCTTGAAGTACTTCTCCCGGAACTTTTCATAGACCTGGATGTGTGGCTTACCCATATAGTCCAGGGTGTGGGCGGAGCAGTGCTCGGGCGCCACCTTCAGCTGGCCGGAGATGTGGTGCTGGATCAGGTCGGTGAAGAACTCGCCGCTGGGGTCCTTCATCAGAAAATCGAACCGGATGCCGGACCGGATGAAGACCTTTTTTACCTTGGGGAGCTGCCGCAGCTTGCGCAGGAGCATCATATAGTCAGTGTGGTCGGCGTCCAGGTTGGGGCAGGGCTCCGGCGCCAGACAGGCCCGGTTCCTGCACATACCGTGCTTGAGCTGTTTCTGGCAGGAGGGACGGCGGAAGGTGGCAGAGGGGCCGCCCACGTCGTGGATATAGCCCTTGAAGCCGGGGTGGCGGGTGAGGGCCTCTGCCTCCCGGAGAACAGACTGGTGGCTGCGGGCGGAGATGGTGCGCCCCTGGTGAAAGGCCAGGGAGCAGAAGCTGCACGCCCCAAAGCACCCTCGGTTGTGGGTGATGGAGAAGCGCACCTCCTCAATGGCGGGGACGCCCCCCATGGAGTCGTACATGGGATGGGGCTCCCGTACATAGGGAAGCTCGGCCACCGCATCCAGCTCCGCCGTGGTCAGGGGATAGGCGGGGGGATTGACCAGCAGGAACTGGCGCCCGTGCTTCTGAAGGATGGCCTTTCCCACGAAGGGGTCGTGCTCGTCATATTCCACCATGTTGGCCCGGGCGTAGGCCTCCTTGGAGGCGGACACCTCCTCAAAGGAGGGGACCTCCACGAAGGGGTAGGCACATGCACCGGGGTGGGGGACGGCGGCGCATGTGCCGCGAATATCGGTGATCTCCCCCACCGGTGTGCCGGAGGCCAGCCGGGCGGCGATCTCCCGGGAGGCGGTCTCCCCCATGCCGTAGGTGAGAAGGTCCGCCTGGGCATCGAAGAGGATGGAGCGGCGCACCTTGTCTTCCCAGTAGTCGTAGTGGGCGAAGCGGCGCAGGCTGGCCTCCAGCCCACCGATGACGATGGGGATGTCGCCGAACACCTCCCGCACCCGGTTGGAGTAGACGATAGTGGCCCGGTCGGGGCGCAGGCCCGCCTTCCGGCCGGGAGAGTAGGCGTCATCGTGGCGGCGCTTTTTCGCCGCCGTATAGTGGGCCACCATGGAGTCCAGGTTCCCGCCGGAGATCAGCACCCCCAGCCGGGGGCGTCCCAGGGCGGAGAAGGCCTCCGGCCGCCGCCAGTCGGGCTGGGAGAGAACGGCCACCCGGTAGCCCTCCGCCTCCAGTACCCGGCCGATGATGGCGGGGCCGAAGGAGGGGTGATCCACATAGGCATCCCCGGTGATGAGGAGAAAGTCGTAAAAGTCCCAGCCCCGGCGGGCCATGTCCTCCCGGGAGACCGGGAGAAAAAGATCGCGGTCAAGTTCCATGGTGAACCTCGTTTCTCAGTGTGATCAGGCATGGGTCCCTCAGAACCAGAGGGCCCTTTCCTCCCGGAACATGGGCGGATCTCCGTTCCGGTAGGGGTCATAGGTGTCCAGGTTGCAGCCGAACTCCTGGAGACGGCGGATGGTGCCCTCCTGGGTCCACTCCACCAGAGAGAGGCCGTCAAAGGTCTGGACCGCGCCGTCGTTCATCACACAGCGGAAGCGCCACTCCACAATGGTGGCGTCCTCCCGGTGAAAGAAGCGGCCGCTGTCCCAGACCTCCACCCGGCCCCGGGTGTTCCACTCCTGGAACCAGTGACGGATGGCGGCGGCGCCGTGGTACTCGGGGCCCCAGCTTTCAAGATAAACGGCATCGGGAGCAAAGAGCTCCAGAATACCCAGGTCTTCCCGCCGCAGCCACATGTCCAGCCAGCGGCGGATCTTTTGTTCCCGTTCCTGCGTATGGTGCATATGGGTCTCTCCTGAAAATATGAAGATGTTTGAGATCGGGGTCCCAGGAGCGTCCTTATTCCTGTGCAGTCAGGACCTCCTGGTAGATGCGCTTCATGGTAAGGGCATCTTTGGCCTGCGTGCCGGCGCTCTCGCAGATGAAAGTGGGGGACCAGCCCCGGCGGGCGATCGCCCGGGCCAGCGGAGCCCAGTCAGGGCCGTATCCGTCGTCGTCGTCAAAGGTGCGGTGGCACTTTTCTCCCCCGCCGGGGGTGAACTGGATGTGGGAGAAATGGCTGTGAAAGACGCTGGCCCTGGACTGCCCCAGAACGGACTCCACCCGGTCCAGCATCCGCCCGAAGGCCTCCGCTCCGTCATCCGCCCCCAGGGAGCGGGCGTACAGGTGGCCGAAGTCGATGCAGGGGATCAAGCGCTCGTCCAGGGTGCACAGCTCCAGCACCTCCTCCAGATCCCCCAGTTGGTTGATCTTGCCCATGGTCTCGGGACACAGGGCGATGTGGCCGAAGCCCTGGCCGTCGCAGGTCCGGATCACCTCCCTCAGGGAGCGGAGGGCAGTGTCCTGCGCCTCCCGACGGGTGCGCTTCATCAGGGCGCCGGAGTGGATCACAACCCGGGAGGCCCCCATCTGACTGGCCACCAGGCAGGCGGAGGTGATATAGCCGATGGTCTTTTGCAGGCTGTCCGGGTCCGGGTTGGCCAGATTGATGAAATAAGGGGCGTGGAGAGAGAGGGAGATCCCGTGCTTCCGGGCGTTCTCCCCTACCCTCCGGGCGGTGTCCTCCCCCACATGGACCCCCTTGCCGCATTGATATTCGTAGCAGTCCAGCCCCTGCTCCGCGATCCACTGGGGGGCGGCCAGGGAGGACTTGTGGACGGCGGAGAAAGCGTCGCTGTTGCCGGCGGGCCCGAATTTGGCGCTCATAGGAAGGGCCTCCTTTTGCCCAGCAGGCGGAAGGGGGTCTCCGCCGCGTAGCGGAGATAGCGCCCCGGGTTGCCCGCCAGCTGGATGGGTTCCACCAGCAAAGGGGTAACTCCGGCGTTGTTGGCCCCCAGAGTGTCAGTGAAGATCTGGTCGCCCACCATCACCGTCTGAGCGGGGGTGCAGCCCATGCGCTCCATGGCCTGAAGATACCCCCGGCGGCGGGGCTTGCCTGAGCGGCCCTGAAAGGGCACACCCAGGGCCTGGGCGAAGTTCTGGGCCCGGCCCGGCTTGCGGCTGTTGGAGAGGATGAACAGGGCGATGCCCTGGGCGTCCAGGGCGTCCCGCCAGGCGGTCAGCTGGGGGGAGGGCTGGGTGACCCGGTAGGGGACCAGAGTGTTGTCCAGGTCAGCCAGCACCAGCCGGATGCCCCTGGCGGCCAGGGCCTCTGGGTCCAGGGCGGAAAAACCGGGGTAGACCCCCCGGGGAATGGGTGAGAATCGCAATGAAGGTCGTCCTCCTGTCGGTGTTCTAGGATGGAGCGGGACGGCATAGAGTGGGGGTGTGAGGCGGCGGGGCCGGGCGGAAGCCCGGGCCGGACCGCTCCGTTGAGGTTGAGATCATATCATTATATCATTTCCAAAGAAAATGGACAAGGGGGAGCTAGATATGAGCATGGAACCGCTGATCGTCACCGTCCCGCCGGCCCGGATCGGGGAGCTGAGGGGGCTGCGGGCCGTGCCGGCCCACCAGGGCTACCGGATCGGCCGGGGGCCCCACCTCTTCCGGGCGGCGGCGGGGCCGGTCCCTCAGGGCGGACTGATGGCCCTGGACTGCGTGGGCTTTGACGGCAGAGGGGAGGCCGCTCCCCTGTGTGATGAGGTGGTGCGGGAGTGCGCCGCCAGGGGCTTCCGGGGCGCGGTGTGCGACTTTGAGCAGGGCGGGGTGCCGCTGCTGGATCAGGTGGTGCGGCGGCTGGGGGAGGGCTTCGCCCGCCGGGGCTGGACGTTGTATGTGACGGAGCCCTATGGACACAGTTCCCCCCGGGCCCGGGTGATGATCCCGTCGGCCCTGTCCGGAGGCTCGCTGTCCCGGCGTCTGGAGGAGGCGGCGGAGCGCTTCGGCCGGGAGCGGGTGACCCTGGCGGTGCAGCGGGTGGCGGAGGACTTTTTTCTGCCCTCCCCCACAGGGAGCGGGGTGCCCCTGAGCCGGCGGGAGCTGGAGGAGAAGCTGGAGCAGCTGCACCCCTCGGTGTTCTTCTCCCATGAGCTGTGCGCCCGCTACTTCACCTACATGAGCCGGGAGAGCGGGGCCCACTTCGTCCTCTTTGACGACAGGGACACCCTGCGCAAGAAGCTGGAGGTGGCCCAAGAGCTGGGCATCACTTCGGCGGTGGCGGCGCTGCCTGAGGTGCTGGACGCGGCGGGGGAGCTAGGAATTCGGAATTGACGGCAGGGGGGCCAGGGAGTAAAATTGGGGTACAACAACTGTGAGGAGGCGGCCCCAATGGTACGTCATATCGTGTCCTGGAATTTCAAGCCCGAGCTGAGTGAGGAGGAGCGCAGGGCGGCGGCGGAGACCCTGGTGGCCCGGATGACCGCACTGCGGGATCTGGTGCCCTGCGTGGAGAGGCTGGAGGTGTTTCAGCCCCCCATCGGTCTGAGCAACTGCGACCTGTGCATGTACACGGAGATCGACAAGGAGGAAAATCTGGTGGTCTACCGGGACCACCCGG
>NZ_JANGBZ010000057.1:0-20376 GCF_024462915.1 Clostridium sp. DFI.5.61 | reverse complement strand
CCCCCCCCCCCCCCCCCCCCCCCCCCCCCCCCCCCCCCCCCCCCCCCCCCGCCTCAGCTTATGGAAAAAGCCTCCCAGAGTCCGCACCCGCAGGCGCGGATCAAGACCTGATCTGTTTTCCCCGGCGGCATGTGCGCTGGGGAAAACATTTCTCAGGCTGTAAGTGTGGGGTTTGTCCGCTGCAGGCGCACAAACTCTGCGCACGGCAGACTGGTGCTTTTTCCAAAAAGCGGCACAGTCACTCTTTTGACAGTACCGACGCCTTTTTCCGCCGGCCCCTGTTGACAAAGAGTTATTTTGTGTCGCTAATTGGTGATTTCAGTCCTTGTTTTTTCCCTCCGCTGTCTATATACTATAAGGCAGAGAGAACCCCGCCCCTTTGAGGCCCCTGCCAAGGGGGACCGGCAGAGGGAGACTTCGCCCCGGGAGCGCAGAGCGGAATGGGGCGCAGAATAAAATGGTGCAGGAGGCGCAGCATGGCTGAGGCAATTTTGGTGAACCGGACCCGGTTCACCTCTTCCCTGAAAAATGAGCTGATGAAGGATTTTGATATCCTTGCTCAAAAGACCCGGATCCCCAAATCCAGACTGCTCGATGAGGCCATCGAGGACCTGCTCAAGAAATACGAAAAGCGGCTGGCGGAGTAAAAGGCTCCAGACAAAAAGGACGGGACCGCCCCTGCGGGGGCGGTCCCGGTCAAAACGGGCCGATCAGAATTCCGCGTTGCCCACCGTTCTCGGGTGCAGCTCCACGTCCCGGATATTGCTGATGCCGGTGAGGTACATGACCATCCGCTCGAAGCCCAGGCCGAAGCCGGCGTGCCGGCAGGAGCCGTACCGCCGCAGATCACAGTACCACCAGTAGTCCTCCGGATTCATGCCCAGCTCCTGGATGCGGGCCTCCAGCACATCCAGCCGCTCCTCACGCTGGGAGCCGCCGATGATCTCACCAATGCCGGGGACCAGGCAGTCCGCCGCAGCCACGGTCTTTCCGTCGTCGTTCTGGCGCATATAGAAGGCCTTGATCTCCTTGGGGTAATCGGTGACAAAGACGGGGCGCTGGTACACCTGCTCCGTCAGATAGCGCTCGTGCTCGGTCTGGAGGTCGGCGCCCCACTCCACCTTGTAGTCGAATTTGTCATTGTTCTGCTTCAGAAGCTCCACTGCCTCGGTGTAACTCACCCGGGCGAAGTCAGAGGAGGCTACGTGCTCCAGCCGCTCCTTGAGGCCCTTGTCCACAAAGGAGTTGAAGAAGTTCATCTCATCGGGGCACTTCTCCATCACAGTGCGGATGATATACTTGATCATGGCTTCCGCGGTGTCCATGTAGTCGTTCAGATCGGCAAAGGCCATCTCCGGCTCGATCATCCAGAACTCGGCGGCGTGGCGCTGGGTGTTGGAGTTTTCCGCCCGGAAGGTGGGGCCGAAGGTGTACACGTTGCCGAAGGCCATGGCGAAGTTCTCGCAGTTGAGCTGGCCGGAGACGGTGAGGCTGGCCCGCTTGCCGAAGAAGTCCTGGGTATAGTCCACGGTGCCGTCGGGATTTTTGGGCACGTTGTTCAGGTCCAGGGTGGTCACCTGGAACATCTCGCCCGCCCCTTCGCAGTCGCTGGCGGTGATGATGGGGGTGTGGACATAGACGAAGCCCCGGTCCTGGAAGAAGCAGTGGATGGCGTGAGCGGCCACGGAGCGCACCCGGAAGGCGGCGGAGAACAGGTTGGTCCTGGGCCGCAGGTGCTGGATGGTGCGCAGATACTCCACAGTGTGGCGCTTTTTCTGAAGGGGGTAGTCGGGGGTGGAGGCTCCCTCCACAGCGATGGTCTGGGCCTTGACCTCCAGAGGCTGCTTGGCCTGGGGGGTCAGGACCACGGTGCCGGTGATGATGAGGGCGGCCCCCACGTTCTGGCCGGCGATGTCCTTGTAGTTGTCCAGCATGTTGGCGTCCATGACGACCTGAAGATTTTTGAAGCAGGAGCCGTCATTCAGTTCGATAAAGCCGAAGGTCTTCATGTCCCGGATGGTCCGGGCCCAGCCGCAGACGGTGACCGTCTTTCCGCCCAGCTTGTCCTGGTCGGCGAAGATGGCGGCGATGGTGGTGCGGTTCATAGGTGATCCTCTCCATTTTCTGTGACTCCGGGGCGCCGCGGGCGTCCCGGGTATTCTTTTGTCCATTATAGATGCTTTTCCGCTAATTTACAAGGGAAAACGGCGATTTTATGTGGATGGGGCTGTTTCCGGCCCGAGTCATTGAAAAGCGCGGGGAGGTATGATATGATGGACCCCGCCAATTGTGTGAAGGGAGGGTAAAAAGTGTCGGATTTTGACTGTGATCCGCTGTTTTCCAGGCTTTACCTGGAGATGTTGGAGCAAATGACGGCCTACTCCGCGCGCAGGCTGGGCGATATCGGCCTAGCGGAGGACGTGGCACAGGACACATTCGCGGAATGTTGGAAGAACTGGGAGCAGGGACAGCGGGTGAAGTACCACCCAAATCCCAGAGGCTGGCTCTGGGAGGCCCTGAAGATCAAACTGAAGATGCGGGAGGACATGGAGAAGGTCCGCACGGTGCCGCTGGACGAGCTGGCCCACCCGCCTGCGGCACCTGTGGAGCGGAGGCTGTATCTGAGCGACTACCTTCCACCCGACACATCCCGGGCGGACCGGCGGATCGTCCGCCTCCGGCTGGAGGGCTACCGCTATCAGGAGATCGCGGAAAAGATGGGCATGACGGAGATCCAGTGCCGGGTGCGCCTGTTTCGTCTGAGGGAGAAGCTGAAAAAATTTGAAGAAACTTTGGGGAACCTGTAACGAAATGAAGTTTTTTAAGGATATAAAAAGTAAGGAGGTGTCGAGATGTCGGAAAAGCGAGTCGCCCCGCCGGACGGGGGGAGTGGGGACTTGGTTTTAATCCAGCGGCATCTGGAAAATTTATCTGCCGGCGAGATCCTGGAGGAATTGGACGCGCGGATGGAGGAGATGACGGATCAGAGCTGTGACCCGGAGCTGATCCGCCTCTATCTGGACGTCCTGGAGGAGAAGGAGCCCCTGGGCCTGGAACTGGACCCGGAGGCATCCCTCCAGCGGTTCCTGGAGGAGCGAGCCGGCGAGGAAAGCACGCCGCCGGAGGAGCCGGCGGCCCAAGCGGCAGTGTCCCGTCCTGCCGGCCTCCGCCGTTTCCGCCATTTTCCGCGCACACTGATCGCTGCCGCCGTGGTCGCCGTCCTCTTTGGCCTGGGGAGCATGGCCGGCAGTTCCAGGCTGTGGGAGTCCGTGGTCCATCTGACCCAGGGCACGCTTCAGATCGTCCCCCCCGGGGCCAGCCAGTCCGGCCAGACCTCTGCCCAGCCGCCCCTGGAGGAGCTGGAGTTCACCTCCCTGCAGGAGGCGCTGGATGCGTATGGCATCACCGAGCCTCTGGTACCCAAGTGGCTGCCGGAGGGGTTTGAAAGTCTGGGAGTTACGACCAATGTAGACCCGGATTTTATTAGAATTGCAGAGACATACAGTTATGATGAGAAAAAAATTAAAATAGCGATTCGTTGCTATAACGCAAAAGAGGCACTTGAAAGGGTATCGGTTGAAAAAGAGAACGGACAGCAGGATGAAAAATACATTAGAGGCGGTGTGGAACATTCTCTTGCTCAAAACAGAGCGATTTATACCGCGTCATGGACCAATGGGCTCAATATAGTATCGATTATAGGAGATGTGACGGAGGAGGAGCTGGAGCAGATGATCGACTCCATCTATACTTAGAAAAGAGAACAGAGAGGAAAGAGAACCGATGAAAAAGAAGATTTCCCGCGGCTGCGCCGTGTTGCTGGCCTGTGCCATGCTGGCTGGGCTGCTGATGACCACCGCCTTTGCCCGTGCCAGCGACTATTTGGCCCTATACAGTGTGTGGGCCACCGCGAAGAGCGACGGCGTGGTCCGCATCCACGCGGATGTGGAGGCGGTCCGCACCTCCGACGAGGTGGGGGTCAGCTATATCACCGTTCAGGAGTCCGATGACGGAGGCAAGACCTGGACGACGCTGAAAAAATATACCAAAGAAGATTTGAATATGTATGAGGAGAACACGGACTATTATTACGGGACCTTCGATTTTGAGGATACGGTCATCGGACGGGACTACCGTGCCCTGGTTGGTGTGTACGCCGAGCGGAACGGCGGCGGGGACCTCCGCTCCGTCTACACCAACGAGGTGACGGCCAAAAGATGACGGATGGTACACCATATGGAGCGGACTCGCCCCGCTGGTGACGCGGAGGTGGAGCGGACGGACCGTTCTGGTCCTGTCTGTGCTGCTTCTGTGGCAGACGGGTGCGGGCCGGAGGACGGGCTGATCCTCCAGACCGGCGGGGAGCTGATGGCGCTGAAATGGCGCTTTTCCAGGCTCCTGTACAGCTGGAGGAGGGAGAACGAGCTGACCCAGGAGGAAGCGGCCGAGCGGTGCGGGGTGTCCCCCCGGCACTATCTGGACATGGAGGCCGGCCGAGTCAACCCCAAGCTGTCCACGGTGATCCATATCGCCAGCGAATCGAATATCAGTTTAGATGTGTTGAAAAGCGAGGTGAGAGGGACTCATGCAGTATCTCTACCGCCCGAATGAGTGCCAGATGACCTTTCAGGAGACAGGGGCACGGCAGGTGTACGGGATCGACTGCTACCGGCGGGACAGGAAAGACGCGCCGCCGGTGGCGCAGTACCGGGACGTCTCCATTGACCGGGGAGAGATGGACCGGCTGGCCGATCGGTGCAACCGGGGCCAGCTGGACCCCCTCCAGCTGGAAGACGTGATCCTGGACGCGATCCTGTAAAGAGAGCACAGAGCCAATGAAAACCGGCCCGGCCGGCGGACCTCCACCCGCCAGCCGGACCGTGAAAATTGAAATAGACGGCGCCCCCGCCACAGGCGGGGGCGCCGTTTCAGCTTGTGGAAAAAGCGGAAAAGCCGCTTCTTCGACAGCCCCGTTTTCTTTTGAACGGGGGTCAGCCGGTGATGGTGGTCCCCTGGACCCGCTGGTTGAGCATCTCCAGCAGCAGGGCGTGCTCCACCCGGCCGTCCAGGATGGACACCTCGCCCACCCCGGCGCGGATGGCCTGGATACAGCCCCGCACCTTGGGCACCATGCCCCCGGCAATGAGCCCAGTGTCGATCAGCTCCTCCGCCCGCTTCACATCCATGTGGGGGACGGCAGTCTTGCTGTTGTGGCTGTCGATAAGCACCCCGGCGGTGTCGGTGAGGAAGATCAGCTTGTCCGCCCCTAGAGCCGCCGCCACCGCCCGGGCCGCGTCGTCGGCATTGCAGTTGAAGCCGCCGCCGTCCTCCCCCGCGGCGATGGGGGAGACCACCGGCAGGAAGTCCCCGTCCAGCAGGGTCTGAAGGATACGGGGCTCCACCCGGGTGATGGACCCCACCCGGCCCAGGGCCGGGTCCTTCTCCACAGCGGTGAGCAGGCCGCCGTCCTTGCCGGACAGGCCTACGGCAGACACCTCCAGCTGGCTCAGACGGGAGACGATGGCCTTGTTTACCTGGGCGGAGAGGGCCATTTCCGCCGTCTCCAGCACCGCCTGGTCGGTATAGCGGTAGCCGTTCTCGAAACGGGTGGGCACCTGGAGCTTGTCCAGCAGGGCGGTGATGTGCTTGCCGCCGCCGTGGACCAGCACCACCCGGACGCCCACCATGCGCAGGGCGGCCACGTCCTGGAGGGTGGTGTCGGTGGCCGCCTCCGCCCCCAGGGCGGAGCCGCCGTATTTCACCACAACGGTCCGGCCCTCGTCCCGCTTGAGGATGGGCAGAATGGACAGCAGGGAGCGCACCTTCTCCATGCCGTCCAGGCCATGGCGCACGTCGTACTCCTGAAGAAAGGACTGGACATAGTCCACGTCAGAGGGGGTGTCGATATACTCGGTGCCCCGCTTCTGGCGGGTCTCCGCCCCTTTGCCGGTGATGAGGAGGACGGAGGGCTCCCGGCAGCCCAGCACCGCCTGGCGGATGGCCTCCCCCCGGTTGGGCTCGATGGAGTAGTCGCAGCCCTGGGCCTCCACATAGGAGGCGATCTCCCGGCAGATGGAGAGGGTGTCCTCCTCCCCGGAGTCCTCCTCCGTCAGCACCACCAGGTCGGAGCAGCGGCCGGAGATCTCCCCCAGGTCCCGCCGGCGGTCCAGGGCCTTTTTCCCCGGACAGCCGAACACGGTGACCACCCGGCGGCCGGGGTACTCCGTTTGAACGGAGCGGAACAGGGTCTCGAAGGACATGCGGTTGTGGGCGTAGTCCACGATGGCCACGATGTGGCTGTCCGCATTGGTGTACACCTCCATGCGGCCGGGGACCCGGGCCTTCATCAGCCCCACATAGACGGCCCGCTCCGGGATGTTCAGCCCCTCGCACACCGCGATGGCGGCCAGGGCGTTCTCCACGTTGAACAGGCCGGGCATGGTCAGCCGGAACTCCCGGGAAAAGCGGCGGGAACGCACCCGGAACAGGATGTCGTTGCCCCGCTTGCGCACCTGGGAGGCATAGATGTCCGCCTCCGGGTCCTTCTGGGAGAAGGTGATGACCTGGCGGCTGCCCGCCTGGGCGGCGGCCAGCACCCGGCCGGCGTGTTCGCAGTCCAGATTGACGCACCCCACCTCCGCCTGGGCGAAGATCCGCAGCTTGGAGGAGAAGTAGTCCTCAAAGTCGGGGTGCTCGATGGGGGAGATGTGGTCCAGGCCGATGTTCAGGAAGCAGGCGGCGGCGAAGCGGGTGCACAGGGTGCGGTGGTACTTCAGCGCCTGGCTGGACACCTCCATGGTGAGGTAGGGGATGCCGGCCGCCACCGCGTGGGCAAAGTGCCGCTGGAGATCCAGGGGCTCCGGCGTGGTGAGGTGGGACTCGAAGCGCTCCGAGCCGTCGTAGGTGTCGATGGAGGAGATGATGCCGCTCTCCGGCCCGCCCTGCTCCGCCAGATACTCATCCAGGATATACTTCAGATAATAGGCGGTGGAGGACTTGCCCTTGGTGCCGGTGATGCCGATGACCGACAGGGGCCCGGAGGGATGGCCGTAGTACCGGTCGGCCAGGGGGGCCATCACCTGGCGCATGTCGGACACCAGGATGCAGGGCAGATCCACGGCAGGGTAGGGGGTCTGGCTCACATAGGCCACCGCGCCCCGCTGGGCGGCCTGGGACAGATAGGCCTCCTTGAAGTGGGCGCCCTTGCACAGAAAGAGAGTGCCGGGGACCACCTCCTGGCTGTCGCAGGAGACCAGGGCGACGGACTGGGACAGGTCCAGCCCCTCGGGCAGAGGAGCGGCCAGCTGGGGCTCCAGCAGGGCGCAGTATTCGCCCAGGGTGTGGGGCGTGAGATCCATAGAGCAAACCTCCTGGTGTTGTCATGTGTGGATGGGGGCGCCACCCCCATTTTCAATTTGCGGAGTACGTTCCAACGGCGGGCGTGGGCAGGCACCGCCCCGGAGATGTTTTCTTAGATGGTGCGCAGCTGTTTGCCGCAGCGGACGACGGCCAGCTCGGCCAGCACCTCCATGGCGTCCACGTAGAAGGGGGGCAGGCTGTGGTAGCTGCGGAAGACGGACAGCTCGGTGCAGCCCAGAATGGCGCAGTCACAGCCCATGGAGGCCAGAGCGCGGTCGATCTGGGCAAATTTCTCCCGGCTGCCCCGCTCCCCCCGTTTGATCTCCTCGTAGATGATGGACATGACCAGACGCTGGACAGCGGGCTCCGGAGGGGCGGCCTCCAGGCCGAAGGCGGCGCACTCCTTCTGATACAGGCCGGTGCGGATGGTGCCGTCGGTGGCAAGGATGGCGGGGCGGCGCTTCCCCTGGGCCACCAAGGTCCGGGCGGTCTCCCGGATCATGTGGAGGATGGGGATGCCGATCTCCTGCTGGATGCGGTCCACGAAGTAGTGGGAGGTGTTGCAGGGGATGGCGATGACGGTGCAGCCGCACTCCTCCAGCAGGCGGGCGTCGGCCAGCAGGCGCTGGTACATAGGCTCGGTGTTCCCGGTGAGGATGGAGGCGGTCCGGTCCGGGACCCCGGTGTCAGACAGGATCAGGGCGGGCAGATGCTCCTGGTCGCAGGAGGCCTCTGTCCGGTCCAGCACGTACTGATAGAACACCTGGGTGGCCTGGGGCCCCATCCCCCCCAGCACGCCCAGCTTGGGCTCCCGGGGCTCTCTGGCGCCCTTGGCGCCGCGGGTCTTGACAGTTGACATGGCTTCCCTCCAGTCTGCTCAGTTCTCCGGGACCTTGTTGTGGCGGTCAAAGCGGACCATGTTGCCGATGTGGGTCTTCCATACCCGCCAGATGCGGGCCGGGGTATAGTCCCGGTGGTACTCCAGGCTGTGGGTGGACGCCCCCGCCCGGATCAGGGCCTTCATCTGGGGGTGATATGCCTTGGGGATGAATTTGAAGGCCACCTTTTTGGGCACCATCCGCCACAGGGCGTGGTTTTTGGTGATGACGAAGGGCAGCTCCCGGTGTTCGATCCGGTCCTCCACCAGCAGCTTGGCGATGTTGTATCCCGCGCCAGTGACGTAGTAATTGCTGCGCCCCTGGCGGCAGTTGATCTCGAAGAGCTTGTACTTGCCGTCCCGGCTGTCGTACTTGATGTCAAAGTTGGAGAAGCCGGTGTAATGCAGCTCCTCCAGCAGCTGTTTGATCTTCAGGGAAAGGGCCTCGTCGTACTCGGTGATGATGACGGCGTGGTTGCCGATGCCGTGGGGGGAGTGCTCCTCCAGCAGCACATGGCCCAGGCACATCAGCTTCACCTGGCCGCTGCGGTCGGAGTAGTTGGTCATCACCCGCATGTAGGTGTCGTCTCCGGGGATGAACTCCTGGATCACCATATGGTCGGGGTAGCCGGAGGCGTACACCAGGTCCAGAGCGTGGAGCAGCTCCTCCCAGGTCTGACAGATGAAGACCTTCTTCACCCCCTCGAATTCGTGCTCCCAGTAGGCCACGCTGTCGGCCGGCTTGGCCACATAGGGGGGGCCGAAGGGCAGGGTGAAGTCGTGGCCCATGGAGCCGTCGTAGATAAAGGTGGCCGGGTGGTCGATGCCGTGCTGGTCGCACAGCTCGTAGAAGTGCTCCTTGTTGATGAGGCGGTCCAGCAGGGCGCCGTCGATGTAGGGGGCCACCACATTTCGGGGAAACTGGTCCTTCAGGTGGGCGCACAGCTGCACATAGCTGTCCCCGCAGCCCAGGACGATGACGGTCTTGTGGGAGAACTCCAGGGCCACCTTCTCTACATTGGAGAGGAAGACGGCGGGGTCCTCGTTGTCGGGGCAGGTGCGGTAGTCGATGATGGAGCTGAAGGCACAGGGGAAGGTGTGGAACTTGCCGAAGGCCACGCTCTTCACCCCATAGGCCTCGTGAAAGGCACGGGCCACACTGTAAACATTGATATCGCCGCCGAAGAGCAGCGGCTGAAAAGACACGGTTCTGGACATAGCAAACACCTTTTTCTTGAAATCACAGGGAGGATCACCGGTACTGGCGGACACAGCCCCGGGCGTACATGGGGTCCAGGTCGAAGGAGACCACATCTCCGGCGGAGCACTTCAGATCGGTGACATCCACCAGGGTCTCGCTCACGCCCACAGAGCCGATGACCCGGGCCCGCTGGCCGTTCACCCGAACATAAAGCCGCCTGCCCCGCCGCCAGCGGCCCAGGGTGCCCAGCAGGCCGGCGGGACGGGGCCGCTCCACCCCGAAGCCGTGCTGATAGCCCACAGGGACCACCGCTACCCGGGTGGGCGCTTTCAAAACGGCGGTCTTTTCCGCACCCACGGTGTGCCCCTTGGGCAGCCAGCGCATCTCGGCAATGCCGGCCTCCCCGTGGCCCACGGTGGAGAGCCCGTCGTCTTTGGTGCGGCGGCAGCGGCCCAGCAGGACCGAGCCCGCCCGCACCGCGTCCATGCGGGCAAGATCGCAGTGCATCAGGGCGTAGGACCCCGCGGCGTGGACGGTGCCGGTCTCAAAGCCGGCGGCGTGGATGGCGTCCAGCACCCGCTGGAACTGCTGGAGCTGGTGCTCCGCCTCCTGGCCGGCTGGGGCGGCGTGGATCTGGGTGTAAATGCCGGACAGGGCCACGTTGGGCAGGGAGCGGTAGGCCAGCAGGATCTTCTCCGGCTCCCCCACCAGGAAGCCGCCGAAGCCCATGCCGGTGTCCACCTGGATGTGGGCCTCGGCCACGGTGGAGCGGTTCTCCGCCAGGGCGTTGAGGGCCAGGCCCGTGTCCACGGAGGAGATGGTGCACACCACGTTCAGGTCCACCAGCCGCTCCAGCACCTCCCGGTCGGTGGTGGAGCGGAGCATGAGGATCTCCTCGTCCACAAAGCCGGCCTTCCGCAGCGCCTCGGCCTCCTCCGCCTCGCTGACGGCGAAGCGGCCGATGCCCTCGGCCCGGAGCAGCTCGGCCATCTCGGCGATGCCGGCGCCCCCGGCGTCTCCCGAGAGGACGCCGTAGACGGCGGCCCCTCCGGCACGGCGCTTCACCACCCTGATGTTCTGCTTTACGGCCGCCTTCTCAATGACCAGCACCCGCATGGCACAGCCCCCTTTTTCTCTCTGTTGGGAAGGAGAGAGATACGTCTCCCTCCAGTGTAACCATTTAACGATTCATTCTATCACCCTTTTGAGAGAAACGCAACGGAAAACCGCGAGGGGGCCCGCATTTTTCCAGGGAGGGGCGGAGAGCCGCGCCCTGCGGGGACCGGGTGGAAAAGCGGCGAAAAGCAAAAGTCCGGCCTTGTGCTTTTTCGGGAAAAATGGTATGATTATTCGATCGGTGTCTCCATGCAGCAGGAGGGGCCGGACGACCATCAAATCCCCCTCAGGAGGTTGCGATCTATGAGACAGCAGACCACCCGAATTTCCCCGGAGGACATCTCCCGCCAGCTCCAGTACTGCCGGGAGGTCGCGGCCCTCAGCGCCGCCCGGCCCGCCCAGCCCCTGGCCTTTGTGGACACCTACGGCTGCCAGCAGAACGAGGCGGACTCCGAGCGCATCCGGGGCTATCTCCGGGAGATGGGCTACGGCTTCACCCAGGACGAGGAGCAGGCCCAGATCATCGTGCTCAACACCTGCGCCATCCGGGAGCACGCAGAGCAGCGGGTGCTGGGCAACCTGGGCGCCCTGGTCCACGTGAAGCGCCGCCACCCGGAGCAGATCATCTGCGTGTGCGGCTGCATGGCCCAGGAGGCCCATGTGGCGGAGAAGATCAAGCAGTCCTTCCGCCACGTGGACCTGGTGTTCGGGCCCCACGCCCTCTGGCGCTTTCCCGAGTTCATCCACACCCTGCTCACCCAGCGGGGGCGGGTGTTCCAGGTGGCGGAGGAGGCGGGCTCCATCTCCGAGGGCATCCCGGTGGTGCGGCAGGACCGGGTAAAGGCCTGGGTGTCCATCATGTACGGGTGCAACAACTTCTGCTCCTACTGCATCGTGCCCTATGTGCGGGGCCGGGAGCGCTCCCGCAGGCCGGAGGACATCCTGGCCGAGGTGGAGCAGCTGGCGGCGGAGGGGTACCGGGACATCACCCTGCTGGGCCAGAACGTGAACTCCTACGGCAAGGACCTGGAGGAGCCCCTGGACTTCGCAGACCTGCTGGAGCGGGTGAACGCCGTGCCCGGGGACTTCCTGATCCGCTTTATGACCTCCCACCCCAAGGATGCCACCCAGAAGCTGTTCGAGACCATGGCCCGGTGCGGGAAGGTGGCCCCGGTGCTCCACCTGCCCTTCCAGGCGGGCAATGACCGGGTGCTCCGGGCCATGAACCGCCACTATGACCGGGCGCAGTACCTGGACGAGGTGCGGCGGCTGAAGGAGCTCATCCCGGACATCGTGCTCACCTCCGACGTGATCGTGGGCTTTCCCGGGGAGACCACGGAGGAGTTTGAGGAGACCCTGTCCCTGCTGGAGCAGGTGCGGTTCGACGCCCTGTTCACCTTTATCTTCTCCCCACGGGTGGGGACCCCCGCCGCCCAGATGGACGACCCCATGCCCCACCAGCAGAAGCAGGCCAACTTCCAGCGCCTGGTGGACCTCCAGAACCAGATCTCCGCGGAGAAGCACGCGGCCTATGTGGGGAAGACCCTGCGCTGCCTGATCGACGGGGACAGCGGGGACGCCCGGTATCCCCTGGCCGCCCGCACGCCGGGCAACCGGCTGGTGCGGCTGGACGGCCCGGCGGAGCTGATCGGCCAGTTCCGGCAGGTGCGGATCACCGACGCCAACACCTGGTCCCTGTTCGGGGAGCTGGCGGAGTGAGGGGGGAGCCCCCGCCCCAAGGGCCCCGCAGGGGGACGGGAGGCGGGGCTACTCCAAGTCCCGGACCCGGCCGCCCAGGGCCAGGCCCATGGACAGCCCGGCCCGGAAGAGGGCCTGCTCCTCCAGGCTGTGCAACTCCTGCTGCTCCTCCCAGAGGCGGCGGAAGGAGCGGGCGGCGGGGCCCCGCAGCAGGTCCTCCAGCCCCCGCCGGCGGGCGTCCGTCTGGATGGAGAGCCGACCGTAGCTGGTGGGCTCCTCCTGGAGATAGCGGACGACCAGATGTTCCTGGGCGTATTGATATAAGTGGTCCCAAAAAGAAGTCATAAACAATAGCGCTCCCTTCTGCGGGTTATCGTATTTTGATTATAACATGCCAAAAATGGCATGTCAATACGAGGTGTGTAAATGGCGACGTTTTCAACGCGGCTTCAGGAACTGAAAGAGACCAAGAAACTGTTGCAGAAAGATGCGGCAAAGGCGCTGGATGTGCCCCTCCGCACCTATCAGAGGTATGAACACGGTCAGCAGGAACCCCAACTGTCCACCCTGATCCGGATGGCGGATTTTTACGGGGTCACCCTGGACTACCTGGCGGGACGGAGCGACCAGGGGGGGCCGGAGGAGAGCTGACCCCCGGGAGGCGCGCTGGCGGTTAGTGCGCCTCCTGTCTGTTTCGTTGTACTTTTCCACACTTTCCACAGGATTTTGCACTTTTTACTTTTATTTTACCGAAAGGCGGTGCCGATATGGCTGAGATCACCCCCATGATGCGCCAATACCTGGAGATGAAGGAGCGGTATCCCGACTCCATCCTCTTTTTCCGGCTGGGGGATTTTTATGAGATGTTCAACGAGGACGCCAAGCTGGTCTCCCGGGAGCTGGACCTGACGCTCACCACCCGGGACCGGAACAAGCCCCCGGAGGAGCGCACCCCCATGTGCGGCGTGCCCTACCACTCCTGCGAGAGCTACATCGCCCGCCTCATCGCCAAGGGCTACAAGGTGGCCATCTGCGAGCAGACCGAGGACCCGGCCCAGGCCAAGGGGCTGGTGGACCGGGACATCATCCGCATCATCACCCCCGGCACCCTCATCGACTCCTCCATGCTGGAGGAGGGGAAAAACAACTACATCGGCGGGGTGTACGCCGACTCCCGGGCGCTGGGGCTGTGCCTGTGCGACATCTCTACCGGCGAGTTCTATGTCACCTCCTTTCCGGCGGGGGCGGAGGCCATGGACCACCTGAAAAACGAGCTGGGCCGCTTCTCTCCCCGGGAGGCGGTGCTCTCCGACGGGGCCTGGAGCCTGGAGGGCCTGCCCCAGTTCCTGCGGGAGCGGCTGGACTGCCGCTGTGAGAACGGGGGGGAGGCCCGCTTCCGCTATGAGGCCGCCCTGCCCCTGGTGCAAAAGCAGTTCCGCACCGGGCTGGACAGCCTGCCCCCGGAGGACCAGGCCTGTGTGCAGTGCGCCGGGGGGCTGCTCTCCTACCTGTACGAGACCCAGAAGACCGACCTGAGCCACATCGCCGCCCTCACCTGCTACACCGCGGGCCAGTTCATGGAGCTGGACCTGAACGCCCGGCAGACCCTGGAGCTCACCGAGACCCTGCGGGGCAAGGAGAAGAAGGGCTCCCTGCTGTGGGTGCTGGACAAGACACGCACCGCCATGGGGCGGCGGCTGATCCGGGGATGGATGGAGCGCCCCCTCCTCTCCCCGGTGCAGATCAACCGCCGGCAGCAGGCGGTGAGCGATCTGGTGGAGGACATCATCACCCGGGAGGAGGTGGTGCTCTGCCTGAAGGAGATCACCGACCTGGAGCGCCTGATCGGCAGGGTGGTGTACGGAACCGCCGGGGGCCGGGACCTGGCCGCCCTGTCCGCCGGACTGGGCAGGCTGCCCCGGCTGCGGGAGCTGCTGGAGGGCTGCCCCTCCGCCCTGATCCAGTCCCTGCGCCGGGAGATGGACGACCTGCCCCAGCTGCGGGCGCTGCTCAGCTCCGCCCTGGTGGACGAGCCCCCCTTCTCCGTGCGGGAGGGCAAGTTCATCCGTCCGGGGTACAGCGAGGAGGTGGACCGCCTGCGCAACGTGATCGACCACGGGGCAGAGATGCTGGCCGACCTGGAGACCCGGACCAAGGAGCAGACCGGCATCAAGAACATGAAGGTGAGCTACAACAAGGTGTTCGGCTACTACATCGAGGTGGCCAAGTCCCAGACCGGGCTGGTGCCCCCCGACTGGGCCCGGAAGCAGACCACCGTCAACGCCGAGCGGTACATCAGCCAGGAGCTGAAGGACCTGGAGCACACCATCCTCTCCGCCCAGGACAAGGTGGTGGCCCTGGAGTACCAGCTCTTCTGCCAGCTGAAGGAGCAGACCTGCGCCCACGTGGCCCAGATCCAGAAGGCTGCCGCCGCCGTGGCCCAGGTGGATGTGCTTACCTCCTTCGCGGTGGTGGCCGCCGTCAACGGCTACTGCATGCCCCAGGTGGACGGCTCCGACTCCCTGAGCATCTCCGAGGGGCGCCACCCGGTGGTGGAGAAGGTGCTCCCCGCCGGCACCCCCTTTGTCCCCAACGACACCCACATGGACAGCGGAGAGGACCTGTGCGCCATCATCACCGGCCCCAACATGGCGGGCAAGTCCACCTACATGCGCCAGGTGGCCCTCATCGTCCTCATGGCCCAGATGGGCTCCTTCGTCCCCGCCCGCTCCGCCCGCATCGGCGTGGTGGACCGGGTGTTCACCCGCATCGGGGCCAGCGACGACCTCTCCTCCGGACAGTCCACCTTCATGGTGGAGATGAACGAGGTGGCCGGACTGCTGAAGAACGCCACCGCCCGCTCCCTGCTCATCCTGGACGAGATCGGCCGGGGGACCTCCACCTATGACGGCATGGCCATCGCCCGGGCGGTGCTGGAGTACTGCGCCGACCGGAAACGGCTGGGGGCTAAGACCCTGTTCGCCACCCACTACCACGAGCTCACCGCCCTGGAGGGGGAGATCCCCGGGGTGAAGAACTACAACATCGCCGCCAAGAAGCGGGGGAACGACCTGATCTTCCTGCGGAAGATCGTCCGGGGGGGCGCGGACCAGAGCTACGGCATCGAGGTGGCCAAGCTGGCCGGGGTGCCCGACCGGGTCATTCGGCGGGCCCGGACCATCCTGGAGGAGCTGGAGTCGGGGAGCGGCGTCCTCCCCGCAGGGGGACCGGCCCTTCCGGCGGACGGGGAGCAGGTCTCCCTGATGGACCTGGGCAGCCAGACGGTGCTGAAAAAGCTCCGGATGACCGATGTGAACATCCTGTCCCCCATCGAGGCCCTCAACCTGCTGGCGGAGCTGAAGCAGGACCTGCAGGAGAGCTGAGGCGGGGCGGAGAGGCCCGGATGAAAGAGGAGGTGCGGCATGGGGCGTCCAAATTCTCGGGCGGAGCTGTGCGCCTGGGTGCTGGGACTGATGGGGGCGTTTTTCCTCCTGTTCGGCGGGGCCGTCCTGCTGTGGGACATCCCGGTGGGGGGCGCGGGGCCCGACTGGGCCTTCCTGCCCATAGGGGCCGCCCTGCTGGCGGCGGGGGGCGGGTGCGCCCTGGCCTGCCTGGCCCGGCGGCGGAGCCAGGCGCGGCTGCGGCGGGAGGGCACGGCGGTCTCCGGCACCGTCCGCTCGGTCCGCCACCACATCTTCGTGACCTGGAACACCCAGTCCTTTGTCAATGTCCCGGGCCGGAACTCGCCCTGGAGCGCGGTGTGCGGGTACACCTGGGGCGGCCGGGACTATACCGTGTCCACCGGCCTGCTGTGGGGGGAGCCCCAGGAGGGGGCGGAGGTCCTCGTTTGGCTGGACCCGGACCGGCCGGGGCGGGCCTTTGTGGACCCGGATTCTGTCCGGCTGGACCTTATGGGATAAGGGGCGGGGGAGGCCCGGCCCCGTCCCGGGATCTGTATTCTGAATTCTGACTATTATGACCAAAAACGACCCGCAGGAGCGGAGCTTTGAATTTCTGGAGGTGCTCTATGCCTGAGATCCAAGTGTTAGATCCCCACGTTGCCGACCTGATCGCCGCCGGCGAGGTGGTGGAGCGGCCGGCCAGCGTGGCCAAGGAGCTGATGGAAAACGCCATAGACGCGGGGGCGAGATCGGTGACTGTGGAGATCGCCCACGGCGGCCTCACTTTCCTCCGGGTCACCGATGACGGCTGCGGCATCCCGGCCCCCCAGATGAAGACCGCCTTCCTCCGCCACGCCACCAGCAAGCTGCGCACGGAGTATGACCTGGAGGCCATCGGCACCCTGGGGTTCCGGGGGGAGGCACTGGCCGCCATTTCCGCCGTCTCCCGCATCGACGTGATGAGCCGCACCCAGGATGCCCCGCTGGGGGCCTCCCTGTCCCTGGAGGGGGGCGTGGCCGGGCCGGTGGAGCAGGCGGGCTGCCCCCTGGGCACCACCATGGTGGTGCGGGACCTGTTCTACAACACCCCCGCCCGGCTGAAGTTCATGAAAAAGGACGCCGCCGAGGGGGCCGCCGTATTCGGCGTGGTCCAGCGGGTGGCCCTGTCCCACCCGGAGGTGGCAGTGAAATTCCTCCGGGACGGAAAGCAGGAGCTGGCCACCCCCGGGGACGGACAGCTGCGCTCCGCCGTCTACGCGGTGCTGGGCCGGGATCTGGCCCTGGGCTTCACCCAGGTGGACAGCTCGGACGAGGGCATGTCCGTGTCCGGCTTCGTCTCCCAGCCCTCCTGCTGCCGGGCCAGCCGGAACTGGCAGTTCTTCTTCGTCAATGGGCGGCAGGTGAAGTCCCGGCTGATGATGGCCGCCCTGGAGGAGGCCTACCAGAACCAGAAGATGGTGGGCAAATTTCCCGGCTGTGTCCTCCATCTGACCACCAGGCTCAGCGCGGTGGACGTGAATGTGCACCCGGCCAAGACGGAGGTGAAGTTCGGCAGCGAGCGGGGGGTGTTCAGCGCGGTGTACCACGCGGTCCTCTCCGCCCTGGAGCGGGACCATGTCCGCCCCGCCGTGGCGCTGGAGAAGCCCCGGGCCCACGACACCGTGACCCCCAACCAGACCAGGCTGCCCGCCGGGGAGCTGCCCCTCCACGACGTGACCTACGGCCGTCGGGAGGTGCCCGGCCTGTCCCGGATGCCCTCCGCCGCCTCTTTCCTCTCGCCCCAGCAGCGGGAGCGCACACCCCAGCCCGCCCCGGCGGAGCCTCCCCGCCCCAGAGCTCCGATCTCTGGAGAAATGACCGCCCCCGGGGAGTGGAAGACCGGGGAGGCCCCGGCCCCCGCCTGCCCCGGTGAAGCCCAGGGCGGGATGACCTGCCACGACCGGATGGCGCCGGAGGACTTCGACCTCCTGGCCGGGACCCGGACGGAGCGCCCCGCCCCCGCGCCGGCGGAGACGCCCGCACCAGACCCGGGCCCGGCTCCGGCCCTGGAGGAAGGGCCCGCGCCCCAGATCTCCGCCCCGGCGGAGCCTGAGCCTGAGGGAGAGGCAGCCCCCTGGCGCATCGCCGGGGAGGTGCTGAACACCTACATCATCGTGGAACAGGGGGACACCATCCTGTTTATCGACAAGCACGCCGCCCACGAGCGGATGAACTTCGACCGCATGAAGGCGGAGGGCTACACCCCCATGGTGCAGACCCTGCTCACCCCGGTCACCCTCCACCCCCCGGCGGAGGAGGGGGCCGCCCTGCTGGCCAACCTGCCGCTGCTGGAGGAGTTCGGCTTCTACGCCGAGGACTTCGGCGGGGGGGCGCTGGTGGTGCGGCAGGCCCCCTTTGACGTGGACCCGGGGGACATCGAGGACACCCTGCTGGAGATCGGGGGCAGGCTGCTCACCACCGGGCGGGCGGACCCCTCCGCCGCCCGGGACGAGCTGCTCCACACCATGGCCTGCAAGGCGGCCATCAAGGGGGGCTGGCGCACCAGTCCCCAGGAGCTGGAGAAGGTGGCGGGAGCCGTCATGCGGGGAGAGGTCAAATACTGCCCCCACGGCCGGCCGGTGGCCATCGAGCTGACCCGAAAGGACCTGGAGAAGCAGTTCCGGCGGGCATGAGACCCGGCGGGAGCGGGAAAGGAGCGGACTTATGAGCTGGAACGAGATGCTTTACGCCTATCAAAAGGAGAAGGGGGGCGTATTTATGGGCAGCCGGGCAGCAGACTGGGACGGGGAGCTGGTGCTGAGCTACCGGGACGAACCGCTCATCATCCGGACGGTGGGGGAGAGCAATGGCCGGTACACTACGACCTCCATCCGCGTCCGGCTGGCGATCCATCTGGAGCGGGACTATGAGCTGCGCATCCGCCCCAAAAGTGCCATGTCCACCGGCCTCAACACGGTGCTGGGCGTCCTGGACCGGGGACTGGAGAAGCTGCCCTCCGGACCGGACCTCCACGAGGACTATGGCTGCCCGGAGGTGACCCGGGGCCGGACCATCACCACCACGGACCGGTCCTTTACCAAGCTGGTGCTGCGGGACCTGGAACTGCGCAATGCCCTGCTTGCCTCCCCCAAGGACGGCCTGCTCATTCTGCCCGGGCCGGGGAGGGAGGGGCTGCACCTGGTGGAGAGTTACTCCTATCCGGACTCCATGTACACAGATTGGTACTCGGAGCCGATGAATACCGGGCCGGACTGGACGGATACAGAGGAGGAGCGCGCCGAGAAGGAAGAGAAGCTGGCGGAGCTGGCCCAGGATACCTTTTTTCCCCGGCTGGAAAAGGTGATCGGCCTGACCAAGGCTGCCCGGGGGGCGGCCCTGACCTGGAGGATGGGGACGCCGGGATGATTCGAAGGAGCGGCTGTGGTGAGCTGCGGCCGGGCGGGGCTTGACTGCCGGAGGGAAAAGTTTTCGTTGACAAACAGGACAGAGCCGCTATAATAGGCCATACAAGTGTCTTGACACCTGTATGGCCTTTTTGCCGGCAGGTGCGGGACCATCACGAAAAAAGGTGAGAGAAATGGAAAAGCTCCGCGCGTTTTTAAAGCGCAAAAACATTGAGATCTCGGCCAAGCGGTATGGCATCGACGCCCTGGGGGCCATGGCCCAGGGCCTGTTCTGCTCCCTGCTCATCGGCACCATCGTCAAGACGCTGGGCCAGCAGCTGGGGATGGAGTTCCTCATCGAAGTGGGGGGATACGCCTCGGCCATGAGCGGGGCGG
The DNA here is from genome assembly GCF_024462915.1 of Clostridium sp. DFI.5.61. Taxonomy (NCBI): domain Bacteria; kingdom Bacillati; phylum Bacillota; class Clostridia; order Eubacteriales; family Clostridiaceae; genus Clostridium; species Clostridium sp. DFI.5.61. The sequence goes on along the minus strand of NZ_JANGBZ010000057.1, from coordinate 945 downwards.
CTATGGCGGTGGCCATCGGCTACGCCCTGAAGGCCCCCCCGCTGGTCCTCTTTTCCCTGGTCACGGTGGGCTATGCGGCCAATGCCCTGGGCAGCGTCACCCTGTCCGGGGGCAGCGGCGCCGGAGGCCCTCTGGCGGTGCTGTTTATCGCGGTCATCGCCGCGGAGCTGGGCAAGGCGGTGTCTAAGGAGACCAAGATCGACATCCTGGTCACCCCTCTGGTGACCATCCTGGCGGGGGTGGCCCTGTCGGCCTGGTGGGCCCCGGCCATCGGCACGGCGGCCTCCGCGGTGGGGGACTTCGTCAAGTGGGCCACTGTGCTCCAGCCCTTCTGGATGGGCATCCTGGTGTCGGTGGTCATCGGCGTGGCCCTGACCCTGCCCATCTCCTCTGCCGCCATCTGCGCCGCCATCGGGCTGACCGGCCTGGCCGGCGGGGCCGCAGTGGCGGGGTGCTGCGCCAACATGGTGGGCTTCGCCGTCCTGTCCTTCCGGGAGAACCGCTGGAGCGGCCTGATCTCCCAGGGGCTGGGCACCTCCATGCTCCAGATGGGCAACATCGTCCGCAATCCCCGGATCTGGCTCCCCGCCATCCTCGCCTCCGCGGTCACCGGCCCCCTGGCCACCTGTGTGTTCCAGTTTGAGATGAATGACCCCGCCGGGGGTGTGGCGGCTGGAATGGGGACCTGCGGTATGGTGGGCCCCATCGGGGTCTATGCCGGCTGGGTGAACGATGTGGCCACGGGGGCCAAGGCTGCCATCACCGGCATGGACTGGCTGGCCATGGCGCTGATCTGCTTTGTACTGCCCGCCGTCCTCGCTTGGCTGTTCGGGCTGTTTTTCCGTCGGATCGGCTGGATCCGGGAGGGGGACCTGACCCTGGAGTGAGCCGGGGGAGATTTGCAGGACCGTTTGGGGGGGGGGGGGGGGGGGGGGGGGGGGGGGG
>NZ_JANGBZ010000056.1:0-20642 GCF_024462915.1 Clostridium sp. DFI.5.61 | reverse complement strand
CCCCCCCCCCCCCCCCCCCCCCCCCCCCCCCCCCCCCCCCCCCCCCCCTTCTGCTGTTTATTTGCCTTGAGATCAGTCCAGTACGATATAGTCCAGGGAGACATAGCCGATAGCGGCCTGGCCGGACTGAGTGAGGTAGGAGACGTGGAGCCAGCCGTCTTCCGGCGGAGCGAGGAGGATGACCCTGCCTCCTTCCCGCAGATAGCCCACCACAGAGTGGGAGGTGCTGGGGCCGGAACGGACGTTCAGGCCGTTCTCCGCCCCGCGGACGGTGCCGGCGGAGGCGGCGGTGTCGCAGAGGACCACAGCGCTGGTGCAGGCGTCCCCGCAGGAGGCGGTAATGGTGACGCTCACCTGCCCGCCGGTGGTGTTCAGGTTGGTGATGGTGCCGTCGCTGGTGACTGGCGCCACAGTGGGCACGCTGCTGGTCCAGACGACGGTGCCGGCGGCTCCCTCAGGGGAGAGCGTGGGGGTGAAGTGATAGCTGGAGCCGGCCTGGAGGGTCAGTTCGCCGGTGTCCAGGGTGATGCCCTCCACGGGGACAGCGGGCTCCTCCGGCTGGCTGGTCTGTCCCGGGTCCTCCGGCTGGTCCGGATCAGCAGTTTGGCCCGGGCCCTCTGCCTGGCCGGGGTCGGCGGTGCCGCCCGGCTGAGGGTCCTTCTCCGGCTGGACCAGGTCGCCGGGGTCCAGATCGGCAGGAGGCGTATAGTTGGACAGCTTATACAGCAGAGCGGCCATCTCAGCGCGGGTGAGGAAAGCCTGAGGATTCAGGTTGCCGTCGGTGTCGCCGCCCACGATCTGATAGGCCACCAGGGTGGCAGCGTGCTGGGCAGCCCAGTCGGAGAGGGAGGCGCGGTCGCCGAACTGATCCAGAACGGTGAGAGCGCCGGGCTGGCAGGTGATGCCCAGGAGAGGCAGGGCCTGGTTCAGAATGGTGAAAGCCTGCTCCCGGGTGACATCAGAGGCGGGAGCCAGGGTGCCATCCCCCACGCCGGTGGCCAGACCGTTGGCCTGGGCCCAGGACACAGCGGTGTAGTAGTAGTCGGAGGGGGATACGTCAGTAAAGGAGGCGGGGGAGGTGACGGCCGGCTTACCCGCCGCGCCGTAGAGCATCAGCAGAAAGTCGCCCCGGCGGATGTGCAGGTCAGGGCCGAACTCAGTGTCCGAGATGCCGCCCACCAGGCCGTTGGCATAGCAGTAGTCCACGGCGGTGTAGGCCCAGTGCCCCTCGGGCACGTCCTCGTGGGAGTTCTCCAGGGAGACCATGATGGTCTGGCTCTGCCCGCCGGCAGAGGCGGTGAGGGTTCCGGAGGCGCCCCCGGGGCCCTCAGCGGTGAACAGTCCGTCCTCGGTGATGGAGCCGATGCTGCCCTCCACCGTCCAGGAGATGGCTCCCACGTCCCGCATGGCAGCCCGGGACCAGTAGGTACCCTGGGCAGTGAGCTGGACCTGGTCTCCAGGCTCCAGGGTGAGGGAGGTGAGGGCGTCGGTGCTGTTCTCCCGGGAGACGGTGAGGCCGGTGAGATGGTCCACTACGTGGATCTGGGCGGTGCCCTCCACATCCAGATCCGGGGACCAGAGCTCCAGGGTATCGGTGCCCGCGTCACTGCCGGCGGTGTAGATGTTGTCCTCCACCCGGCCCAGGTCGTCCAGGGAGGAGATCTCCACCTCGCCTGGGTCATCCCGAAGGATGTTCAGACCGCTGTCCAGCACGGCCGTCTCCCCCAGGTCCACAGAGGTGCCGGTGAGGACCACCAGCCCGTCATTTTTCAGCACCAGCCGGTCCGGATCGCCGTCACCCTCATCCCGGGAGACCAGGAGCAGGTAGGTGGCGCAGGCCCGGGGCTTGCCATCGGAGGGGATGTTGACGATGGAGGGGCCCTCTTGGCCGGGGACCCAGACACTGATGGCGGTGGAGCCGCCGCCGTCCAGGTTGACCGCCCAGACGCAGCCCTGGGAGAGCATCTCCTCCGCCAGATCCAGCTGGCTCAGTCCGCCGGAGTAGCCGCTCCTGCGGCCGTCCACAGCGTACAGGACCAGGGTGCCGTCCTCCCGCACGCCCAGGGCGGAGCGGGGGTCGCGGCCCTTTTCCACATAGGTCCAGGCAGTGGAGTCAGTGATCTGTCCGTCCCGGACCATCACATCGCCCACGCCGCTGGCCCACTGGGCGTCCTCGAGGGTGGAGGAGGTGCAGTCGGTGTGGAGGGTGACCCGGTCGCCCACCTGGAAGCTCTGGAATACGGACTCCAGGCCGCCGGCGTCGGCGGCAGTCAATATGTACTCGTTCTCGCCAATGACCACTGAGGTGTCGGTGCGGAGCAGCTCAGTGACCTCCAATTCCAGACGGCCGGAGACGGAGAGGGTGTCGTCGGGATCGGTCAGCTCCATGCGCACCATCCAGCCGGGGGTGCTGGTGTGGGTGGAGACGGTGGAAAAATCGTAGTTGAACAGGTAGAGCCCGCCGGAGTCGGCCCGGTATTTGTTCAGGTGGGTCAGAACGGTCTGGCCTCCGGTGGACTCGTTGGTGAGGGTGAGGGTGACCTGGGGCTGCTCTACCAGCTCCACCTCACCGTCGGTGATGACCACGGCGGCCTCGGCCTCCGGGCTGGATTTATAAATGCCGTCCTCAATGGAGATGCCCAGAGGCACACCGGTGGAGGGAGCAAAGAAGTCGGTATTGATGGCGCCCAGCACGTGGTAGCCCAGGCTCTGGGCATAGCTGACCGCCAGATTGATGGAGCCGGCCCCGTAGGCGGTGCCGGATGCCTGGAGGAAGATGGGCTCCACCTCCCGGCTGTCCGGAGAGAGTTCCAGGGAGAAGCTCTCCACCCGGCCCGCGGCGGAGTGGCTGGTGATGGTGTTGGAATAGGTCAGGCCGTCAGCCAGCTCCCGGGTGGTGCGCAGCTGGGGGGAGCCTGCGGCGGCGTAGGCCGAGGGCAGTGCCAGCAGCAGCGCCAGCGTCAAGGCGGTGAGGCGGCGGGCAGCTTGGGTGAAATGACGATGTTTCATGGATACTCCTTTTCACATGGTTAGGACAGGTGGTGGGGACAGCAAAACTAATTCCTTATTATAGCAGTGGAGCAGGGCACTTTCAATGGAAAAAAGTGTACAGATTTCGGGAAAATGTGAACATCCTATGAACACACGGGCCAACGGTTGAAAAAGTCGGAGGGGTGGTGTAAAATAAAACGATTTTATTGGGGATCCATAGGAGGTGGCGCGATGGAGGAGCGGCAGGACCATGCCACACGGACCATCAGCATCGTGATGATCATCGCCCTGGTGGGCAAGGTGCTGGGGCTGTACCGGGACCATCTGCTGGCGGTTTACTACGGGACGGGGATGGCGGCTAACGCCTTCAATACAGCCAGCCGGATCCCCAGGGTGTTTTTTGACGCGGTGTTCGCCTCCGCTATCTCGGCCTGCTTTATCCCGGTGTTCAGCGAGTATCTCACCCGGAAGGGGCGGGAGCCGGCCTTCCGCTTCGCGGGCTGCTTCATCACCGTGATGGGGCTGCTCTCTGCGGTCCTTTCGGTGCTGGGCATCCTGTTCGCGGGGCCCCTGGTCAGCCTGTTTGCCGACGGATATGATGCCCAGACGGCGGAGCTGGCCGTCTCCCTCACCCGGGTGATGTTCCCCACGGTGCTGTTCACCGGGGTGGCCTTCTCCTTTGTGGGAGTGCTCCAGTCCCTGGGGGAGTTCAATGTCCCTGCCCTGATCAGCGTGGTGTCCAACCTGGTCATCATTCTCTATTACCTGACGCTGGACCAGCAGTTCGGCATCTACGGCCTGGCCGTTGCCTTTCTGGTGGGCTGGTTCCTCCAGGCGGCGGTCCAGGTGCCCTCACTGCGCCGGCTGGGCTTCCGCTACCGGCCGGGACTGGAGCCGCGCTCCGAGGGGATGCGGAAGGTCTTTGCCCTGATGCTGCCAGTGATGGTCTCCACCTGGGTGCAGCCCATCAACCTGACTATCAACTCCAAGTTCGGGTCCCGACTGTACGAGGGGGCCGGAGTGTCCGCCATCGAGTTTTCCACCAACTTGTATCTGGTGATCGCCGGGGTGTTCGTCCTGTCCGTCACCAATGTGATCTTTCCCAAGCTGTCCCGCCTCACCGGCCGGGAGCAGGAGGGGGAGTTCCGGGAGACGCTGCGGACCACCCTGCACGGCTGTCTGTTCTTCGTCCTGCCCATGTCGGCGGGGTTGATGGTGCTCTCCCGCCCGCTGATCTCCTTTATTTATGGAGGAGGCGCTTTTGATGATTTTTCCGTCTCCATCACCTCCCAGGGACTATTCTGGGTCTCGCTGGGGATGACGGGATACGCGGTCCAGAATATCCTCAGCCGGGCCTACTTCGCCCGGCAGAAGGGGAAGGTGCCCCTGGCGGCCGGTGCGGCCTCCATCCTGGTCAATGTCCTGCTGTGCATGGCGCTGGCCCAGAGGATGGGGGTGGCTGGTCTGGCCCTCTCCTCCGCTGTATCCTCCACCGTCTACGCCCTGTTGCTGGACATCCCCCTGGAGCTGCGGGGGGAGGGGGTCCTCAGCCGGAGTTTCCTGCTGGACCTGGGGAAGATGGCGCTGGCCACCGCGCTGATGGCGGTGGGCGCCTGGGCGGTGGCCGGCCTGATAGAGGGCCTGCTGCCCGGCAAGGCGGGGGAGCTGCTCACCCTGGGGGCTTCGGCGGCGGCTGGTGTGGCCGTCTACTTCCCGGCGGCGGTGCTGCTGAGATTGGACGAGGGGCAGCTGGCCCTGAAGATGGTGAAACGAGTGTGGAAACGAGGCTGATGCAATGAATCGAGCGATAGAGATCTGGAACAGCAGCATACTGGGGCGGGTGCTCACCGCCATCTGTCTGTGGTTCAGCGGACAGTGGCAGAGAAGTCGGGTGGTCCGGGCCTTCGTGGCCCCAATGGCGGGCCGGCAGGCGGCGGAATCCAGTGTCTTTTTCCGACTGTGGGACCTGATCCGGGGCGGGCTGTGCGCCCTGTACCGCAGGCTGGGACTGGAGCGCCTGTTCGGGGGGAGCATCTTTTTGTGCCTGACCCTCTGGTGTTCTGCGGCGGTGGTGCTGGCCCCCCTGCTGCCCACTATGGCGGTACTGGCTCTGGCGGCGGTGGCCTTCGCCTCCCTGGCACTGAATCTGGTCCGGGACCGGGCACGGCCCCTGGCCTACTCCCCGGTCAACCGGTATATCCTGCTGTACGCGGCGGTGTATCTGGCGGCCACGGCCACCTCCGTCACGCCCCGGCAGAGCCTGTTCCCCGGCCTGCTGATGGTCTTTTTCATGGTCTTCGCCTTGGTGGTGGAGAACGCCGTGGACAGCTGGGAGCGGGCGGAACAGCTGGTGTTTCTCATGGTGCTGGCGGGAGGCGTGGTGGCTCTGCTGGGCGTGGGCCAGTATGTGCTGGGCGCCACGGGGGATGCCGCCTGGGTGGACAGCGACATGTTCTCCTCGGTCACCATCCGGGTCTACTCCACCCTCCAGAACCCTAATGTGCTGGCCGAGTATCTGATTTTGATGATCTCCCTGGGCGGGGCGGCCCTGCTCACCGCCAAGGGGACCGGGAAACGGCTGGTGCTGCTGGCCTGCTGCGGGGTGATGTGCCTGTGCATGGTGCTCACCATGTCCCGCGGCGGCTGGCTGGGCCTGCTGATCGCGGGGATGATCTTTTTGGTGCTCCTCAACCCCCGGGTGCTGGTGCTGGCGCCGGTGGTGCTCCCAGTGGCGCTGGTGGCCCTCTACTTTGTGCTGCCGGATACCGTCATCAGCCGCTTCACCAGCATCGGAAACCTGGAGGACACCTCCACGTCCTACCGGGTGTCCATCTGGATGGGCACCATAGCCATGCTGAAGGACTACTGGCTGTGCGGCATCGGGCCGGGCACCGGGGCTTTCAATCTGGTCTACCCGGCATACAGCTACAATGCAGCCAATGCTCAGCACGCCCATAACCTCTTTTTGCAGATCATGTCGGACGGCGGCGTGGTGGCCCTGGTGGTGTTCCTGCTGATCATCTTCATTTTCTGCCGGGTGATCTGCTCGGCACTCTCCCGGAACCGGAGCTGGCGGGCCCGGTGCTATCTGGCCGGCGCCATCGGCGGCGTGGGCGGGTTCATGGCCCAGAGCATGACCGACTACACATTTTATAACTACAGGGTGGCCCTGCTCTTCTTCGCGGTGCTGGCCCTGGGAGCCAGCTTTGCCCGGCTGGCGGAACAGGAGGTGGAGGACCGGTGAATACCATTTTACAGGTCATCAGTGACACCAATATCGGCGGCGGCGGCCGCAGCCTGCTCAACTATCTGAGCTGTCAGGACCGCAGCCAGTTCCAGTCCCAGGTGGTGCTCCCACGGGGCAGCGCCCTGAAAGGACCTGTAGAGGCGCTGGGGGTGCCGGTCCATGAGATCGACGCCATGGCGGACCGGTCCATGGATCTGTCGGCGGTGGCTCCCCTGCGCCGGGTCATCCGGGCGGTGGACCCGGATCTGGTCCACACCCACGGTTCCATGTCCGCACGGATGGCTGCCCGGCTGTGCGGCAAAAAGGTGATCTACACCAAGCACTGTGTCTTCCCCCTGGGGCGGGTGATGGGCAGCCCGGTGGGCCGTCTGGCGGGCCATGTGCTGGATGCCTGCCTGTCCGACGGGGCCATCGCAGTGAGCCCATCGGTGCGGGAGCTGCTGCTCCAGTCCGGCGTACCGGATCGGAAGATCCACGTGCTCTTCAACGGTGTGGCTCCCCTGGCGGCCCCTACGGAGGAGGAGCGGACCGCACTGCGGGCGGAGTACGGCTTTGGGCCGGAGGACTTCGTGGTGGGCATCCTGGCCCGGGTGGAGGAGTACAAGGGGCACAGCGTGCTGCTGGATGCGGCGGAGCAGCTGCTCAGTCAGGGCCGCCGGGTGAAGGTGCTGGTGGCCGGAGAGGGCAGGGCCGAGGCTGCCCTGCGGCTGCGGGCGGTGTCCTTCCCCCAGGGGACAGTGTTTTTTGCCGGCTTTATTGAGCGGGTGGAGCGGGCCCTGTGGGCCATGGACGCTCAGATCAACGCCTCCACCGAGAGCGAGGGGACCAGCCTCTCCCTGCTGGAGGGCATGAGCTTCGGCCTGCCCGCCGTGGTCAGCGATATCGGAGGCAACCCCCTGCTGATCCAGGACGGAGAGAACGGTCTGGTCTTCCCCAACCGGGACAGCCGGGCCCTGGCCGGCTGTGTGGCACGGCTGATGGATGACCCCGCCCTGCTGCGCAGGCTGGGAGAGGGAGCCAAACGGTCCTTTGAAGAAAACTATACCGGCGAGATCTTTGCCAAGCATGTGGAGGACGTCTACCGGGACGTCCTGAAAGGAGTATCTCATGGAACCAAATAAGCCGAAATTCCGCTTCCGACTGAACCTGTTTGACAGCATCGTCCTTGTACTGGCCCTGGCGGTGGGGGCATTCCTGGTGTGGAGCGCCATAAAGCCGGCGGCCGCACCGGCGGAAGGGGCCGTTTCCGCGGCAGGAACGGTGCAGTACACCATCCGATTTCAGAAGATGATCCAGGGAGTCAGCGAGCGGATCAAGCCCGGGGACCAGCTGGTGGACACCGTGAAGAACTACGAGCTGGGCACAGTGGTGTCTGTGGAGACAGTGCCGGCCCAGGCTCTGATCCAGGATCACGAGGACAAGGCCTTTGTCCTCGCCGGGATCGAGGGTTACGAGGACGCTTTGGTGACAGTGGAGGCCCCCTATACCGAGGGAGAGGACTCCCTCCTGCTGGGCGGAGGCTTCAAGCTGCGGGTGGGCGTGACCGCCTATGTCCGGGGCTCCGGCTATATGGGCAGCGGGCCCGTGGTTTCCATTGAGAGGGGGGAGCAGGGATGAAAAAGATCATCGACCGCAACGGCCGCCTGTTCGGCTTCATCAGCGTCATCGACCTGCTGGTCATCGTAGTGGTGGCGGTGATGGGCTTTGCCCTGTACACCAAGAACACCCAGATGGCCATCACCAGCACCAACACGGCGGACCAGACCATCACCTACCAGATCCTGGCCAGCGGGATACGGACCTATGTGGCCGAAGCAGTGCGGGAGGGCGACCAGCTCTTTGACCCGGACCGGAGCAGCGGCGGCACCCTGGGCACCATCACCGACATCCAGCTCATGCCCGGCACCAAGCTGGCCGAGTTTGACGACGGCACCGTGGCGGCCGCCACGGTGGAGGATGGCGTGGACATGCTGATCACCGTAGAGGGCACCGGCCTGGTGAGCGAGTCGGGGCGCTATACCCTGAATCGGGTGTATGAGCTGGGGGTCAACTCCTCCCGGACCTTCTGCACAAAATACGCGGAGTTCATCGGCACAGTGACAGAGATTTTTTAAAAAGGGGCGGCAGACATGAAGATCCTGATGGCCACTATGGGCCTGGATATCGGCGGAGCGGAGACCCATATCGTAGAGCTGGCCAAGGAGCTGAAGGCGGAGGGACACGACATCGTGGTGGCCTCCAACGGCGGTGTCTATGTCCCTGAGATCGTGGCCGCGGGCATCCGCCACTACCAGGTCCCCATGCACCGGCGGGACGCCGGATGCATGCTCCGCTCCCGAAAGCTGCTGAAGGAGATCATCCGTACTGAGAGGCCGGACGTGGTGCACGCCCACGCCCGCATCCCCGCCTTCCTGTGCGGCACCCTCCAGAGAACGATGAAGTTCCCCTTCGTCACCACCGCCCACTGGGTGTTCACCACCAAGGGCGGGCTGCGCTACCTCACCAACTGGGGGCAGCGGACCGTCGCCGTCTCCGATGACATCAAGGCGTATCTGATCCGGGAATACGGGGTGCCGGAGGAGCACATCTCTGTGACCATCAACGGCATCGATACAGAGAAGTTTTCTCCACAGACTTCCGGCCAGTCAGTGGTGGAGGAGTTCGGCCTGACCGGTCCAGGCCGGTGGTCTCCTATGTGAGCCGGATGGACGAGGACCGGGCCCTGGTGGCCCGGCAGCTGATCCAGATCGCGGAGGAGCTGGACCGGGCGGTGCCCGGGGTGCAGCTGCTCATCGCCGGAGGGGGCAACGTGTTCCGGGAGCTGAAAGAGCAGGCGGAGGCGGTGAACGCCCGGATGGGACGCACCTGCGTGGTGATGACCGGCCCACGCACCGACATCAATCAGATCGTGGCAGCGGGGGACATCTTCGTAGGGGTGTCCCGGTCGGCGCTGGAGGCCATGTCCGCCGCCAAGCCCGTCATCGTGGCGGGAAACGAGGGGTATCAGGGCCTCTTCGGTCCGGAGAAGCTGGAGGAGGCCCGGCTGGGCAACTTCTGCTGCCGGGGACTGCCCATGTCCACTCCGGAGCGTCTGCTGGCCGATATGGCCGCCGTCCTGTCCCTCTCCCCGGAGCAGAAGGCGGCGGCGGGGGCCTACGGCCGGGAGGTGATCTTCCAGTATTACTCCGTGCGCCGGATGGCAGCGGACTGTCTGGCCATGTATGAGCAGGTGCGCCGCCGGAAGTACCAGGTGGTCATGAGCGGCTACTACGGCTTTTCCAACGCGGGGGACGACGCCATCCTGGAGGCCATCCACCAGAGCATTCTGGAGGCCAGTGGGGAGGTGGGGGTCACCGTGCTGTCCAACGACCCCCGCGAGACCCAGCGGCACTACGGCATGAATGCCATCCCCCGCTTCCGTTTCTGGAAGGTGTTCGGTGCCCTGCGCCGATGCGACGCTCTGCTGTCCGGCGGGGGCAGCCTGCTCCAGGACCGGACCTCCACCCGCTCCCTCCTCTACTATCTGTCCATCGTGCGCTGTGCCGAGTGGATGGGGAAGCCGGTGATGCTCTACGCCAACGGCATCGGGCCGGTGCAGAAGCCGGCCAACCGCCGCCGGGTGAAGCGGGCAGTGGAGCGGGCCGCTCTGGTGACCCTGCGAGACCACAGCTCCGCCCGGGAGCTGGTGGAGATGGGGGTGGAGCGCCCAGATCTCCACGTCACGGCCGACCCGGTGTTCAACCTGGATCCCGCCCCCAAGGAGCGGGCCGGGGAACTGCTCCGGTCCGCCGGGCTGGAGCGGGGCACTCCCTTCGCGGCGGTCTCGGTGCGGGACTGGCCGGATACGGGCAGCTTCGCCGGGGAGCTGGCCGCCCTGTGCGACCATCTCTACCGGACCTGCGGGATGGAGATCCTGTTCCTGATGATGCAGCCCTGCCGGGACCGGGCGGCCACCGCCCAGGTGCGGAGCGCTATGGAGTGCCCCTCCCATCTGCTGGACGCCCCCTGCACCCCAAGGGAGCTGATGGCCGTGCTGGGGGAGGGCAGGCTGTGTTTGGCTATGCGGCTGCACACCCTGATTTTCTCCGCCCGGATGGCGGTCCCTGTGCTGGGGTTGGTCTATGATCCCAAGGTGGCCAGCTATCTGAAGGAGCTGGACATGCCCTCCGCCGGTGATGTGCATCACTTCCGCCGGGAGGAGGCCATCGCCGCCGCGGACCGCCTGATGGCGGACTATGAGGGGAGCCTGGAACGCCTGCGGGTGAAATCCGCCGCCCTGAGCCGGGCGGCCCGGGAGAACGAGCGATTGCTGCTGGAGCTGCTGGAGAGGAAACAATAGAGCTTTTGACTGGAACGCGCGGCAGGAGCGGAGACGGGGGGCTCCGGCTTACCGAATCAGCTTGAACAAAAAAGATCCTTTCGCTTACGGGCGGCCCCGCGGGGCCGCCCGTAAATCGTTTTCAGGGATGAGACGGGCGAGCCTGTGCGGGCCTATGCAGGGTGTGCCGCTGCCCGCTCCGGAGTCCGATAGGGAAATCAGGCTCTTGACAAGAGAGGTTTATTGCGATAAACTTGCAGTGAAAGAGAGGTTTATTAGAATAAACCTAAAGGAGGACGGACGGTGGAAAAGCTGTTTGACGGGGAATACCGGCTGATGGAGGTGCTGTGGGAAAGTGCACCAGTGAATTCCACCCAGCTGGTGACTCTGTGCCGGGAGCAGCTGGGCTGGACCAAGAGCACCACCTATACGGTGCTGCGCAAGCTGTGCCGGAAGGGGGCGGCCAGAAACGAGCGCGCGGTGGTCACCCCGCTGCTGACCCGGGAGCAGGTCATCCGAGCCCAAGGGGAGGAGCTGGCGGTGAAGGCGGGGGGGATGGCCCCCTTCCTCAACGCCTTTTTCAGCGGGCGGAAGCTGACCATGGAGGAGGCACTGGAGCTGAAGGACCTGATCGACCAGCACACCTGGGAGGACTGACCGTGGACGGACTGAACACGTGGCTCACCATATTTTTGAATCACCTGAACGCGGGGCTGGCACTGGGGGTCGTCCTGGCCGTCCTGATCCTGCTGCGCCCTCTGCTCCTCCGGCTCCTCACCCCCCAGCAGCGGGTGGCAGTCTGGTATGTAGCGTGGAGCATCGGCATATTTGGGAACCTGTGGGGGCTGACCAGCCTGGTAAGGGTGCTGCCGGTAACGGTCTGGGACCTGCTGGGACCCCGGCCGGGCGGGATATTCGGCGCGCCGGCTTTCCTGCCGCCCGCCTACGACGGGCCGGGGGAGTACCCCGTGGTCCTGCCTGGCGGGGAAACTGCGGCGGTGGAGCTGAACAGCGGTCCGCTGCTGGCCCTGTCCCTCCTGTGGGCCGCGGTGGCGGTGGGGCTGCTCCTGTGGTATTGTCACCGGTCCTTCGCCCTGATGTGCTGGGGGCGGCAGGGGAGCGAGCTGGAAGAGAAGGAGCTGGTGGCCCTGGGGGCCGACCGGCTGGAGCTCTGGATGCAGCCCGGAAAGATCCGGGCGTGGATCACCCCCGGGCTGCCCACTAGCTTTGTCATGGGGGATTCGGTGTACCTCCAGGCAGAGCTGCCCAAAGAGCAGCTTTCCCTGGTGCTGCGCCATGAGCTGAACCACATCTATCTCCGCCATGGGTACTTCTCCGGGCTCAGGGGTGCCTGCCTGCTGCTCCACTGGTGGAATCCGATCCTGTGGCTGGCATTTCGGTATATGGGCCGGGATATGGAGCTGGCCTGTGACCAGAGGACCCTGGATCAGCTGGAGCCGGAGGAGCGGAAGGAGTACGCCAAGACCCTGGTGGAGCTGGGGGCGGGGCGGCGTCTGTGGGAGGCCCCGCTGTGCTTTGGGGAGTGCGACGGAGCCCTGCGGGTGCGGGCGGCGGTGGCCTGGCGTCCCCTGACCCCTGTGCGCCGCCTCACCGGGCTGTTCTGTGCCGCCCTGGTGTTCCTCCTCTTTGCGGGGGCGCCGGCCGTGCCGGGGGGAGTGACAGAGACTGATCTCTCCCGAAACCTGACGCAGATGGAGGAGGCGCCGGAGAAGGTGGTGGAGGAGCTGATCCGGCGGCTGGAGGAGAAGGGGGACCTGCTCTCCGGGGTGAGCATCGCCGCCGGCTGGTGGAAGTGGGAGGGCACAGGGGGCTGGATCTATCTGGAGACCAGCGTGGGCACTTGGCGGGCGTTCCGGTGCGTGCTGGGGGAGAGCGGCAAGATGGGGATGATCCAGCTCCGGCAGGAGGGCCGGCCCCATGACCTGGCGGACTGCACTCAGTTTTATCCCGTGGACTGAGCCTGAGAGAAAGGGGAGGAGCGGATATGATCGGCCGATTTTTTGTTGTGGGCATGTTTATGATGATCAATCTGGGGCTGGCAGTGGGAATGATGTTCGCCGCCCTGTTTCTGCTGCGCCCCCTGCTGGTGCGGATACTCTCCCCGGGGCAGCGGGTGGCCCTTTGGGTGGTGGGCTGGATCAGCCTGTACAGTCCGAGCTTTTACGGCCTGCTCAGCCTGGTCCACATCCTGCCCGTCACCTTCCGTGACCTGATCACCGGGCGGGTAAAGGACGGCGGATGGACGACCTCAATCCCCGCCTATCTGCCCATGGATTACCACGGGGCGGGGGTGTACCATCTGTCCCTGCCCGGCGGGGCGGTGGTGCCGGTGGAAATCGGGGAGGGGATAGCCGGGGCAGCCGCGCTGCTGTGTCTGGGCGTCCTGGTGCTGGGGATCGTTTTTTCCTGCCGACAGGACAGGCGGCTGAAGGAGCTGCTGCGCAGGGGGGAGCCGCTGGGCGGAGAGGAGGCTCTGACCAAGCATGTCCTCCAGGAGGAGACGCGGAAGATCCAGATCCGGCTGGTGGAGGGACTGCCCACCAGCTTCCTCACCAGCAGGGGATGGCTGGGGTCGGTGGAATATGTGATCTGCCTCCAGCGGGAGCTGTCCCCGGAGCAGCGAGCCCTGGTGCTGCGCCACGAGCTGGAGCATATCAGGCTGGGGCACCTCTGGTTCAAGGGGTGGGCCAACATGGGGGTATTTCTCTATTGGTGGGACCCGCTGATCTGGCTGGGCTACAAATATTTCTGTCGGGACCTGGAGCTGGCATGCGACGCGGCCGTTCTGAAGGAGCTGGAGCCGGAGGAACGGCGGGAGTACGCCAGGACCCTGGTGGAGATGGGGGCCGGGCGGAGCCTGTGGAGCACGCCATTGTGCTTCGGGGAGTGCGATACAGCGGTGCGGGTCAAGACAGCGGCCCGCCCGCAGCGAACAGGGGGAGCCTGGCGGGGCCTCTCCTGGCTGACGACGGTGCTGCTCTTCCTCTTCTTCCTGGGCGGCCCCACCCAGGGGGTGCTGGCGGAGGACGCGCTGCTCACCTGGGAAAGAGGGGGCGGGACTGTGGACACCCTGGTGGCCCATACGATGGATCAGGTGAGGCAGAATCTGGGACTGGGGCCCATCCTGGCCCTCCAGGTCTGGTGCGTCGCGGAGGACGGCGAGCACGTCTGGGTGGTGATGGAGCTGCTGGAGCAGGGCTGGGTGGGGGCCGAGTATTTCTGGTATCCCGCGCGGGACCGCCTGTATTTTACTCATGCAGAGGTGCTGAAAAAGCCCCCGGATCTGACGGGGGCGGTGCCGCTGTCATGAAAGCGGGAAGCATTGTGCTGTGGTCATGTTCCCTGCTCATGGAGGCATTCCTTGGTCTTTCCCTCCTGCGGTGGACCTTCCGCTATGAGAGGGCCTGGTTGGTACTGCAAAAGGGTGAGTGCAGTGGAGGACCTGGACCAGGAGGGCTGGGACCGGGTCAAATAGCATACGCCCGCCCTGCCGCCATGGTGACAGGGCGGGCGTATGTGGAGCTCGGCCGGCGGGAGTGGGCAAAAAATACAGGGAGCGAGGCCCAGGGCTTGTCAACCGGAGGCTTTTATGAGACAATAAAACGTGTACGGCGGTCCTTGAACCGCCAAAATGGAATGTGACCAACGATCCAGGAGTTTTGTATATGAGTGAACTGTTTGAAAAATCTATGGCCACCCTGGAGCTGCCCCAGGTGCTGGCTCTTCTTGCCGACTGCGCGGCCACCCTGGAGGGAAAGGAGCGCTGCCTGGCACTGCGTCCCCTCACTGATCTGGACGACGTGGCCCGGGCGCAGGAGGAGACCTCCGCCGCGGTAAAGATGCTCATTCTGCGGGGGAGCCCCGGCTTCTCCGGGGTGAAGCCGGTGTCGGCCAGCCTCCAGCGGGCGGACATGGGGGGGAGCCTGTCTACCCGGGAGCTGCTGGACATCGCCTCTGTGCTGCGGTGCGCCCGGGGGGCGCGGGACTACGGGGACAGCGAGGAGAAGACCGTCATCTCCCACCTGTTCCGTTCCCTGACCCCAAACCGCTTCCTGGAGGACAGCATCACCAACTCCATCCTCAGTGAGGAGGAGATCGCCGACTCAGCCAGCAGCGAGCTGGCCTCCATCCGGCGGCACATGCGCTCCACCGAGGCCAGGGTGCGGGACATCCTCCAGCGGCTGATCTCCTCCAACCAGTCCAAATACCTCCAGGAGTCCATCATCACCATCCGCTCCGACCGGTACGTGGTACCGGTGAAGGCGGAGCACAAGAACGCCATCCCCGGCCTGGTCCACGACGTGTCCTCCAGCGGCTCCACCTTCTTCATTGAGCCCATGGGGGTGGTGAAGGCCAATAACGAGCTGCGTGAGCTGGCGGCCAGGGAGAAAAAGGAGATTGAACGCATCCTGGCGGAGCTGTCCGCCCAGTGCGCCGCCCATAAGGAGGATATCGGGGAGGACTATACCCTGCTGATCCTGCTGGACACCATCTTCGCCCGGGGACAGCTCTCCCTGAAGATGGAGGCCAGCCAGCCCGGCCTGTCGGAACGGTACCTGAGGCTGCGGGGAGCGCGGCACCCCCTGCTGGATAAAAAGAAGGCGGTGGCCAACGACCTGGAGCTGGGAGACCGGTTCGACACCTTGGTCATCACCGGTCCCAACACCGGCGGCAAGACGGTGACCCTCAAGACCCTGGGCCTCATTACACTGATGGCCCAGTGCGGGCTGCACATCCCTGCCAAGTCGGACAGCACGGTGCGGGTCTTCCGCCGGGTGCTCTCTGACATCGGGGATGAGCAGTCCATTGCCCAGTCCCTGTCCACCTTCTCCTCCCATATGACCAACATCGTGGGCATCCTGAAGGAGGCGGACGGTCAGACCCTGATCCTGTTCGACGAGCTGGGGGCAGGCACCGACCCGGTGGAGGGCGCCGCCCTGGCGGCGGCCGTCATTGAGAGTGCCCGGGAGCTGGGGGCACTGGTGGCGGCCACCACCCACTATGCCGAGCTGAAGGTGTACGCTATGACCACCCCCGGGGTGGAGAACGCCTCCTGCGAGTTCAATGTGGACACCCTGGCCCCCACCTACCGGCTGGTAATGGGCATCCCGGGCAAATCCAACGCCTTCGCTATCTCCCGGCGCCTGGGCCTGCCGGAGGAGATCATCGACCGGGCGGCCGCCCGGCTGGATGCGGAGAACGTGCGCTTTGAAGACGTGCTCACCAAGCTGGACCAGCAGCGCCAGGAGATGGAGAAGGACCGGGCGGAGGCCCGGCGGCTGAAGCTGGAGATGGAGCAGTCTGCGGGCAAGGCCCGGGAGTACCGGAAGCGGCTGGAGGAGGAGCGCTCCAAGGTGGTGGAGAAGGCCCAGGCGGAGGCCCGGGCCATCATCCAGGAGGCCAGAGACGCCAGCGACCTGGCCCTCTCCGAACTGAAGGAGCTGAAAAAGCGCCAGGACCTGGACTGGCAGCAGGTGAACGACGGACGGGCGGAGGCCCGCCGCCTGCTCAACGAGGCGGAGCGGTCCATCGGCGGGGCGGCGCAGGAGCCGGAGGCCCCGCCCCCCACCCGGCCGGCCCGGGCCGGGGATACGGTGGAGCTGGTATCCATGGGGACCAGAGCCAGCGTCCTGTCGGTAAACAAGGACGGCACCCTCCAGCTCCAGGCGGGGATCTTGAAGATCACCGCCAAGCAGGACGAGGTGCGGGTGGTGGAGGGCGAGACCCAGAGCCAGAAGGAGGCCAGGCGCATCGTCCAGCGGGCCCAGCACACCCTGCGCGCCGCCGCGGCCCCCTCTGAGATCGATCTGCGGGGCATGATGACCGACGAGGCCATCGCGGTGCTGGACCGCTTCCTGGATACTGCTATGATGGGCAAGCTGGAGAGCGTGACCATCATCCATGGAAAGGGGACCGGCGCGGTGCGCAAGGCGGTGCGGGAGCATCTGAAGCGCAGCCGCTATATCAAATCCTTCCGCCCCGGCCGCTACGGCGAGGGGGAGGACGGCGTCACCGTGGCGGAGCTGCGGTAAGGGGCCGGGCCCTCTTTCCAGGGGGACAGAAGCGCGCACGGCCGGCCCAGCGGTGGGCGGAGACCGGGAAGAAGGGCATCTGCCGCCGAATGCCGTGGACCTCCCGCAATTTTTGTTGAGAAAAGAAGGCAGATTTGTGAAAAATGTCATTGACGGATGCGGGATGAATTTGGTATGCTAGTAACACACAAATCGAGTGCGGAGGTACGGATATGTATAGTCAGGAAGCGGTCGTCAATAACCAGGTAGGCCTGCATGCCAGACCCGCCACGTTCTTTATCCAGAAAGCCAACGAGTTCAAAAGCTCCATTTGGGTGGAGAAGGACGAGCGCAAGGTGAACGCCAAGAGCCTTCTGGGCGTGCTCTCCCTGGGTATTGTCAAAGGTACTCCTATCAAGCTCATTGCGGATGGTCCGGATGAGAAGGAAGCGGTGGAGGCTCTGTTCAAGATGATCTCTTCCGATTTTTCCGAGTGAGCCACACAGCGCAGATCCGAAAGGCACCGCTTCGCGCGGTGCCTTTTTTAACATCTCCCCGGGAGGCCCCCTATGACATTTGACGAATTGAAGGAAAAGGCCCACGCCCTGCCTCTGAAGCCAGGCGTGTATATCATGCAGGATGCCAAAAACACGGTGATCTATGTGGGCAAGGCCAAGGCGTTGAAAAACCGGGTGTCCCAGTATTTCCAGGACTCCGCCTCTCACACGGAGAAGACCCGGGCCATGGTGTCCCAGATCGACCACTTTGACGTGATCGTGGCGGACAGCGAGTTTGAGGCCCTGGTACTGGAGAACTCCCTCATCAAGCGCCACCAGCCCCGGTACAACATCCTGCTCAAGGACGACAAGGGCTACCCCTACATCCGCTTGTCCGGGGAGGAGTACCCCCGCTTCTCCCTGGCCAACCGGGCGGCGGAGGACGGGGCACGCTATTTCGGCCCCTACGCCAGCCGCCACGCCACCCAGGCTATCGTGGACGCCCTGCGCTCCGCCCTGCGCCTGCCCTCCTGTGGGAAGCGCTTTCCCCGGGACATTGGGAAGGAGCGCCCCTGCCTCAACTTCCACATGGGCAAGTGCGACGGCTACTGCCGTAGCCTCCAGATGAAGGAGCAGCATGAGGAGGCCATCGCCCAGGCGGTCTCCCTGCTGGAGGGGCGGTTCAAGGAGGTCAAAGCGGACCTGACCGCCGAGATGGAGCGGGCGGCGGAGGAACTGCGCTTCGAGCGGGCGGCGGAGCTGCGGGACCGCATCCAGGCCATCGAGCTGCTGGGGATGCGGCAGAAGGTGGTGGCGGGCTCCCTGGCGGATACCGACGTCACCGGCTTTTTCCGGGGGACAGCCAAGAGCTGCTTCGTGGTCCTGCACTACATGGAGGGGGAGCTGGCGGCCAAGGATATGGACCTGCTGGAGACCCCCATGGAGGAGGACGAGGAGGAGGTCCTCTCCTCCCTGGTGCGGGAGTACTATGTGGGACGAAGCCGGCTGCCCAGGCAGATCCTGCTGCCCTGTGAGCTGCCCGACCAGGTCCCGCTGACTCGGATGCTCTCCGAGCAGGTGGGCCGCCGGGTGGAGCTGGTGACCCCACAGAGGGGGGCAAAGATGGATCTGATCCGGCTGGCCAACCAGAACGCGGCAGAAGAGGTGGCCCGGGCCACCACCCGGGAGGAACGTCAGAACAAGCTGCTGGAGGCGCTGGCCAGGATGCTGGGCATGGAGGAGCCCCCCCGGCGGATGGAGTCCTACGACATCTCCAACACTGGAGCCAGTGACATCGTGGCCTCCATGGTGGTCTATGTGGACGGAAGGCCCCTGAAGCGGGACTACCGCCGCTTTAAGCTGAAGGATATGGAGGGCCCGGACGACTACGCCTCCATGGAGCAGGTGCTGACCCGGCGGTTCCGCCGGTATCTGGACGGGGACGAAAAATTTGTGGAGAAGCCCGACCTGCTGCTCATTGACGGCGGTCTGGAGCATGTGCGGGTGGCCAGGCGGGTGCTGGAGGCCATGGCGCTGGACATCCCGGCCTTCGGCATGGTGAAGGATGACCGGCACCGCACCAGGGCCCTGGTCCACCCCGACGGGCGGGAGATCGGTATCCAGGCGGTGCCGGCAGTGTTCTCCCTCATCGGGCAGATCCAGGAGGAGACCCACCGCTTCGCCATCGAATACCACCGGCAGCTCCAGGCGGGACACGTAAAAGGCTCCGTTCTGGACAAAATACCCGGGGTGGGGGAAAAGCGCCGGGCCCAGCTGCTCAAGCACTTCAAAAGCGTGAAGGCCATCCGGCAGGCATCTCTGGAGGAGCTGGAGCGGGCGGTCCCCCAGAGCACGGCCCAGGCGGTGTACCAGTATTTCCGCAGGGGAGAGACAGAAAATCAGGATCAGGCTGAGAGAAAGGAAGAGTGACCATGCGAGTGATCTCCGGCTCCGCACGGGGCAGAAGACTGAAAGAGCTCCAGGGGATGGACACCCGGCCCACCACCGACAAGGTGAAAGAGTCCCTGTTCAACATCATCCAGTTCGAGATCGAGGGGCGGAGCGTCCTGGACCTGTTCGGCGGCACCGGACAGCTGGGGATCGAGGCTCTGTCCCGGGGGGCGGAGCGATGCACCTTTGTGGACGCCCGGCGGGAGGCTGCTGCCCTCATCCGGGAGAACCTGAAGGCTACCGGACTGGAGAAGGCGGGCCGAGTGGTGCAGGGGGATGCGATCTCCTTCCTCAGTGGGTGCCGGGAGCGGTTTGGTGTCATATTCCTGGACCCGCCCTATCAGACCCAGCTGCTGGAGCAGACTCTGGAGCTGGTGTCGAAGATTGACATTCTTTCGGAACATGGTATAATGATTTGCGAAAGTCCCGCGGAGAGGGAGCTTCCCCCGCTGGCACCTCCCTATGAAAAGGGGAGGGAATACCGGTACGGCAGGATCAAACTGACAGTTTACCGCCGTCAGGGGAGTGACCCGAGACCATGAAGACCGCTATCTATCCCGGCAGCTTTGACCCTGTCACCCTGGGGCATCTGAACATCATCAAGCGGGCCGCTCAGTGCTTTGACCGGGTGATCGTCTGTGTGATGGTGAATTCCAAGAAGCACGGGCTGTTTACCCCGGAGGAACGGGTGGAGCTGCTGGAACGGTGTACTGCCCGCTTTCCCAACGTGGAAGTTGACTTCTCCGACGAGCTGCTGGCCGCCTATGCCAAGCGCAGGAAGGCCCATGTGGTAGTGAAGGGCCTGCGGGCGGTATCCGACTTTGAGCAGGAGGTCCAGATGGCGGTCATCAACCGCAAGCTGAACCCCAGGCTGGAGACCATGTTCCTGGCCTCCAGCGATAAGTACACCTACCTCAGCTCCACCGTGGTGAAGGAGATGGCCCGGTATGGAGCAGACCTGGGGGAGTTCGTCCCCCGGGAGATCGTGGACGACGTAGACCGGAAAATGCGCCAGGCGCAGGAAAAGGAGAATGACTGATGGCAAGCGGTGTGGAAGAGCTACTGGACATGCTCTTTGAAATGGTGGATGAGGCCAAGAATATGCCCCTTTCCAGCGACAAGTGCGTGCTGGAGCGGGACCGCGCCCTGGATCTGATCGATGACATCCGGGCCCAGTTCCCTGTGGAGCTGGGCGAGGCTAAGAAGCTGGTGGCCTCCCGGAACGACTATATCGCCGCGGCTAAGCGGGAGGCGGAGGTGATCCGCAAGCAGGCGGAGGCGGAGGCGCAGCGCATGCTGGCAGAGGAGTCCGTGCTGAACCAGGCCAAGCAGCGCTCTGCTGAATTGATGCGCCAGGCGGAGGAGCGCAGCCGGGAGTTGAAGCGCTCCGCCAACGAGTACTGCGAGGACGCCCTGCGCCGCACCGAGGAGGCGGTGGCGGAGGCCTATGACGAGATCAAGAAGTCCCGGGCCCGCTTCCGGGCGGCGGCCAGCGCCACCGCCGCGGGGAGCCCGTCGGGAGGGCGGGCTGCCTATGACGCGGCGGCCGAAGAGGACTGAATCACAGAGAACAGCGGGGGGGGGGGGGGGGGGGGGGGGCGCCGGGG
>NZ_JANGBZ010000055.1:0-20901 GCF_024462915.1 Clostridium sp. DFI.5.61 | reverse complement strand
CCCGCCGCCCCCCCCCGCCCCCCCGCCCCCCCCCCCCCCGCCCCCCCCCGCCCCCCCCCCAGTCGTTTTTATTTTAAATCGCGAATTTTATCTTCCATTTTATTCTTTTTTATTTTTATTTTTCCATTTTTTCTTTGCGTTTTTTCGGAAAGCGCGGCTTTCAGACAGGCCATGCTTGACGTCTTATCAATTTTGTACTACAATAGCTTCCCAGAATCTATTTTGAATTTGCAGTTTATCCTATTCTTCCCCGTCCGAAAGATACTCGAGCGGGGATAGAGGGGATCTCATATGCTTTTCATTCTGCCGCAAGGAGATGAGTTTTATCAAACGCGTTGCCATTATAACTGGCTTCTTAGCCCTCTTCCTCGGATTTTTTGTGGGCACCCTGTGCCCCGCCCAGTACCTTCCCTGGAAAGAGCGGGAGACGGCCATGACCCCGTCTGTGGTCAACTCCATTATTGTCTCCGCAGGGTCTGCCTCCGCTTCCGGCAGCAGCTCTGCAAATACCTTGCCAGCGTTCAATTCCAGCGACAACTTTCCCCTGCTCAGCTCTGCCTGTGCAGTGGTCCGCGCCATTCAGGAGCGGGATTATGATACTCTGGCCGCTTTCGTCCACCCGGAGGAGGGCGTTACCTTTACGCCCTATTCCACTGTTGACCGGGACAGCGACCTCCGCTTCACTGCCGCTCAGGTCCGGCAGTTCTCCACTGATCAGACGGTGTACACCTGGGGCGTGTCCGACGGCTTGGGCAGCCTGATCGAGCTGACTCCAGCCGAATATTTCTCCACCTATGTGTTCAATACCGACTACACCCAGGCCCCTGAGATCGGAGTGGACCGTATTCTGCAGAGCGGCAACGCTTTGGAAAATTTGACCGAGGCATACCCCGGCTGCCGTTTCGTTGAGTTTCATTTTCCCGGCCTGGATCCCGCCAACGCCGGGCTGGACTGGTGTTCCCTGAAGCTGGTCTTCTCCCCTTCCGACTCCTGCTGGCAGCTGGTAGGCATCATCCACAGTCAGTGGACGATCTAGTCCCTTTTAAAACGCGCCCTCTCCAGCTCCGGTTCGGTCGAGGGCGCATTTTTCTTTGCTTGGGCCCGGATACGGCGGGGCCTCATATTCTTTTGCTTTTTGCCGTAAATCTTTTCCAGGATGTGCTGCGTTTTGGATATCATCATCGTTGGCAATGGAAAAATGGGCTTCAGCCTGGCCGACCAGCTCGCCAGTGAGGACCACAGCATCACCATCGTGGACACCCATGAGGCCGCCCTGCGCCGTGCCTCTGACACGCTGGATGTGATGTCCGTCAAGGGAAATGGTGTCTCTGCCGCCGTCCTTCGAGAAGCTGGGGCAGAGCACGCCGATCTGTTGATCGCTGCCACCAGCACCGATGAGGTCAACATGGTCTGCTGCCTCACAGCCAAAAAAATGGGCACCAGCTACACCATCGCCCGGATCCGGAACCAGGAGTACACCTCTGGCCTGGCGGAGCTGAAGCGGGACCTGGGCATCGACATGGTCATCAATCCGGAGAATGCCACCGCTGTGGAGATCTCCCGGCTGCTGCGCTTCCCCTCCGCCGCCAATATCGAGACCTTCTGTCGGGGCCGGGTGGAGCTGATGGGCTTCCGCCTGATGGAGGAAGACTTTCTGGTGGGCAATCCACTCCAGGACCTGTCCAGCCAGGTCAAAAAGCTCTCCCTCCTGTTCTGCGCCGTAGACCGGGACGGCGAGGTCATCATCCCCAACGGCTCCTTTGTCCCCCAGGCAGGGGATAATCTCTACCTCATCGGCCGTCCCACCGGCCTGGATCAGTTCTTCCGCCTTCTGGGCCGCTACACCCCCAAGGTGCGGCGGGTCTTTCTCGTGGGCGGCGGCAAGATCTCTCTGTATCTGGCCATCCTGCTGGAGAAGATGCAGATGCAGGTCAAGATCGTGGAACTCAGCGAGGCCCGCTGCCGTTTTCTCAGTGAACTGCTCCCCCATTCCACTATCATCTGCGGCGACGGCACCGATCAGGAGCTTCTGGACTCAGAGAACCTCTCCTCCTGTGATGCCTTCGTGGCTCTCACCGACCGGGATGAAGACAACCTCATCATCTCCCTGTACGCCGCCCAACTGGGCCTTTCCAAAGTCATCACCAAATCCAACCGGCAGAACTACAACCGTATCGCCCAGGCCGTTGGTCTGGACAGCATCATCTCCCCCAAGCAGCTGGCCACCTCCCACATTCTCCAGGTGGTCCGGGGGATGCAGAACTCCCAGGGCAGCGTGATGAACGCTCTGTACCGCATCGCGGATGGGGCCGCCGAGGCCATGGAGTTTACCGTTACCGCCTCCACCCGCCATCTGGGCACGCCCCTGCGGGACCTGTCCCTGAAGCCCGGTATTCTGGTGGCCGTGGTGGCCCGGGGAGGCGAGATCATTATCCCGGAAGGCTCCACGTCCATCCAAGAGGGGGACTCTGTCATCCTCATCTCCCGAGACAGGCGTCTTCAGGATCTCAACGACATCTATGACGAGGGCGAGCACACCTTCTCTGCCCCGGGGGGCATGTCATGAATCTGAAATTGGTATCCCGGCTGGTGGGCCGCGTCCTGCTGGTCGAGGCATTCTTCATGCTCCTGCCGCTGGCGGTCGCCCTGCTGTACCAGGAGGACCCCGCCCCCTTCCTGTTGACCATCCTGCTGATGGCCATTCTGGGACTGGCCCTGTCCGCTGTACCCGCCACCCGGCATTTCTACGCCCGGGAGGGCTTCTTTGCCGTGGGCCTGATCTGGCTGGTCACCGGCGTGATGGGGGCGCTCCCTTTCTACTTCTCCGGCACCTTCCCCTCCTTTGTGGACTGCCTGTTTGAGTCGGTGTCCGGCTTCACTACCACCGGTGCCACCATCCTCACTGACATCGAGGCCCAGCCCCGTGGCATCCTCTTCTGGAGGGCATTCACCCACTGGATGGGCGGCATGGGCGTGCTGGTGCTGCTCACCGCTCTGCTCCCCTCCCTGGGCATCCGTTCTCACTACCTCACCCAAGCGGAAACCCCGGGCCCGGTCTTTTCCAAGCTGGTCCCCAAGCAGTCCCAGACCTCCAAGATCCTCTACGGGATCTACTGCGCCATGACACTGGCCGAGGTCGCCCTGCTGAAGCTGGCCGGCATGCCTCTGTACGACTCCTTTATCCACGCCTTCTCCACGGCGGGCACCGGCGGCTTCTCCAACCGCAATGCCAGTGTAGGCGCCTATGGCGACCCCGTGCTGGAGATGATCATCGCCGTCTTCGCCCTGCTGTTCTCCATCAATTTCGCCATGTACTTCCTGTTGCTGTGCCGCCGCTTCCGGGAAGTGCTTCAGAGCGATGAGCTGCGCTTTTTCCTGGTGGTGGTGGGCCTGTCCACCGCCGTCATCGCCTTCAACATCCGGCACCTGTACCAGGGGCCTCTCCAGTGCCTGCGCTATGCCTTTTTTCAGGTCTCCTCCATCATCTCCACCACCGGCTTCGCCACGGCAGACTTCTGCCTGTGGCCTCAGTTCTCTCAAATTATCTTTATCCTGCTGATGCTGTGCGGCGCCTGTGCCGGTTCCACCGGCGGCGGCATCAAATGCTCCCGCATCCTGCTGGCTGGCCGGGCCATCCGCCGGGAGGTCCACCGCATCATCCACCCCCGCTCTGTGGAGATCGTGAAGCTGGACGGCAAGCCGGTGGACGAGTCCACGCTCGCCTCCGTGCTCCTTTTTATCTCCTGTTATGCCATGATCACCCTGGGTGCCTCCCTGGTGGTCGCCCTGAACGATTTTCCCTTTACCGAGACCCTTACCTCCGTCATCACCTGCATCAGCAACACAGGCCCGGGACTGGGCGCGGTGGGACCGGCCGGCAATTTCTCCGCTTTCTCCCCCTTGAGCAAGCTGGTCCTCTCCCTGTGCATGATCATCGGCCGCCTGGAGATCTTCCCAATTTTAGTCATGTTCAGCCGCAGCACCTGGCGCCGGGTCTAGGCAGATCTCTGCGTTTTTTCTCCATTCCTGCGGTTTGTTTTTTACTTAACGATAAATTTTCTATTGCAAAGCCCGTCTAGTATGGTACAATATGACCATAACAGCGGTTGCATGGAAGGGCCTCCGCTCTGGCGGGGGCCCTTTTTCCAAGCGCGAAGGAGTGTGTTGAATGATGGACAATCTGTTCTGGATCGGTTTCGTGGGCGCGGCCATTGCCATTGCGTTTGCCTGGCTCCAAAGCCGCAGGGTCATGACCTTCTCCGAAGGCAGTGACAAAATGGCCAAGATCGCCGCCTCCATTCGGGAGGGGGCCAACGCCTATCTGAAGCACCAGTACACCACTGTGGCGAAGGTCTTTCTGGTGGTCTTCCTCGTCCTGCTGGTGATGGCCTTTGCCACCGGGGGAGAGATGCTCTCCCAGTTCACCCCCTTCGCCTTTCTCACCGGAGGTATCTGGTCCATGCTGGCCGGCTTCGTGGGCATGAAAATTGCCACCAGCTCCAACGCCCGCACCGCTCAGGCCGCCAGCGAGAGTCTGAACAAGGGCCTGCGGGTGGCCTTCTCCTCCGGCTCTGTCATGGGTTTCACTGTGGTGGGTCTGGGCATGCTGGACATCTCCATCTGGTTCGTCATCCTCCGCTTCGTGGCCGGCATCGACGACCCCCTCACCCTGGGGAACATCATGGTGATGAACGGCATGGGCGCCTCCTTCATGGCCCTGTTCGCCCGGGTGGGCGGGGGCATCTACACCAAGGCAGCCGACGTGGGCGCCGATCTGGTGGGCAAGGTGGAGGCTGGCATCCCGGAGGATGACCCCCGCAACCCCGCCACCATCGCGGACAACGTGGGCGACAACGTGGGCGATGTGGCCGGCATGGGTGCCGACCTGTACGAGTCCTATGTGGGCTCTATCCTGGCCACCTTCTCCCTGGGCGCCATCGCCGGGTACGGCTGGGCGGGCATGATCCTGCCCATGATGCTGGCCGTCTGCGGCATCGTCTGCTCCATCATCGGCTCTTTCTTCGTCAAGACCAAGGAGGATGCCACCCAGAAGTCCCTGCTCACCTCCCTCCGCACCGGAACTTATCTGGCTGCGGCCCTCTCCGCCGTGGCCGCCGCCCCCCTGACCTATCTCATGCTGGGGAACTGGGGGGTCTACATCGCCATCCTCTGCGGGCTGGTGGGCGGCTGCACCATCGGCTATTTCACCGAGTATTACACCTCTGACACCTACAAGCCCACCCAGCAGCTGGCCGACGCCTCTGAGACCGGCTCCGCCACCATCATCATCGGCGGCATCTCCCTGGGGTTGAAGTCCACCATGGCCTCCATCCTCATCGTGGCCGCGGCGGTCATCGTCAGCTTCTACGCCGCCGGCGGCAGCCAGTCCTTCAACCTGGGCCTGTACGGCATCGGCATCGCCGCAGTGGGAATGCTCTCCACTCTGGGCATCACCCTGGCCACCGATGCCTACGGTCCCGTGGCTGACAACGCCGGAGGCATCGCCGAGATGTCCGGCCTGCCTGAGGCCGTTCGGGAGCGCACCGACGCTCTGGACTCCTTGGGCAACACCACTGCAGCCACCGGCAAGGGCTTCGCCATCGGCTCCGCCTCCCTCACCGCCCTGGCCCTGCTGGTGTCCTATGTGAGCATCGTCCAGGAGAAGACCCCGGAGACCCTGGACCTGTCCCTCACCAATCCCTTGATGCTGGTGGGGCTGTTCATCGGCGCCATGCTCACCTTCGTCTTCTCCGCCTACACCATGAGCGCGGTGCAGACCGCCGCCCAGTCCATCGTGCTGGAGGTCCGCCGCCAGTTCCGGGAGATCGCCGGCATCATGGAGTACAAGGCAGACCCCGACTACGCCTCCTGCGTGGCCCTGTGCACCAAGGGCGCTCTGCGGGAGATGGTGAAGCCCGCCCTGCTGGCCATCATCGTCCCCATCCTCACCGGCCTGATCCTGGGCCCCGTCGGTGTGGCGGGCCTGCTGGGCGGCGTCTCCGTCACCGGCTTTGCCATGGCCGTGTTCATGTCCAACGCCGGCGGTGCCTGGGACAACGCCAAGAAGTACATCGAATCCGGCCATCACGGGGGCAAGGGCTCCGAGTGCCACAAGGCCGCCGTGGTGGGAGACACCGTGGGCGATCCCTTCAAGGACACCTCCGGCCCCTCCCTGAACATCCTCATCAAGCTGTGTTCCACCGTGTCCATCGTTTTCTCCGGTCTCATCGTGGCCTTCCATCTGCTGGGTTAAACCCCAACGCAAAAACAGTCCGTAATTCTTCTGAGAAGAATTACGGACTGTTTTTATTTTCAGAAAAAAGCGGGGCGATCCTCTGGACTCCCACCCTGCTCAGGCGGCCTCCCGTTCTCCTGCTGGAGGGGCGATCTCCTTATGATACACATGTCTCAGGAACACCGTACACAGGACTACCGCCACCAGCTCCGCGATGGGGAAGGCCCACCAGACCCAGTCCAGCCCGCCGACCCTGGAGAGCAGGAAAGCCACTGGAAGCAGTACGAAAAGCTGCCGGACAACAGAGACCACCAGACTGAGCACGCCGTGCCCCAGTGCCTGGAATACGGCAGTGGCCACGATACAGTAGCCTGCAAACAAAAAGCTGTAAGAAATGATACGCAGTGCCGGCACTCCGATGCGCAGCAGATCGCCGGAGGCACTCTCCCCGGACTGGAAGAGCCGCAGCAGCGCAGGGGAGGCAAACTGGAAGATGAGCAGCCCCACCAGCATGATGCCCACTGCGTAGCAGACGCTGAGCTTGATGGTCTTCATGATCCGGGCGGGCTTCCGCGCGCCGTAGTTATAGGCCACGATGGGCACCATCCCGTTGTTCAATCCGAAGACGGGCATGAAGATGAAGGACTGGAGCTTGAAGTACACGCCAAAGACGGCGGTGGCCGTCTGGGTGAAGGCGATCAGGATCTGGTTCATCCCAAAGACCATCACCGAGCCGATGGACTGCATGACGATGGAGGGAATGCCCACGCTGTAAATACCTCCGATGATGGTGCGGCTGGGCCGGAAGCCCCGCACCGACAGATGGAGGTCCGGATTCTTCTTTAAATTGAAGAACAGGCCCAGGATCGCCGCCACGATCTGTCCGGTAACAGTAGCCAGCGCCGCTCCGGCCACCTCCATCCTGGGGAAGCCGAACAGGCCGAAGATCATGATGGGGTCCAGGATGATGTTGATGATGGCGCCGGTGGCCTGGGTGAACATGGTATAGAGTGTACGGCCGGTGGCCTGGAGGGTCCGCTCCAGTGTGATCTGGAAGAACACGCCGAAAGAGCACACACAGCAGATCATCATGTAGCTCTCGCCGTAGTCCACGATCCGCTGGATGTCCGTCTGGATGGTGAAGTACAGGCGGGAACAGGTCAGGCCGATGACTGCGAACACCAGAAAACTGAGGGCACTGAGGAACAGTCCATTCATCGCGGTGCGGTCCGCCTTGGCCTGGTTGCCCTCGCCCAGGCTCTTGGACAGCAGGGCGTTGATGCCCACACCGGTGCCCACCGCCACGGCGATCATCAGATTCTGCACCGGAAAGGCCAGCGACACGGCGTTCAGCGCGTCCTCGCTCAGCTGTGCCACAAAGACGCTGTCCACCACATTGTAAAGCGCCTGGACCAGCATGGATATGACAATGGGGATCGCCATGGTCAGCAGCAGCCGGTTTTCCGGCATGACCCCCATTTTGTTTTCCTGCGCCTGGTTTTCTGTACTCAACCCGACTGCCTCCTTTATGATCCGATTCGAGTGTTTTCGTCCAAATGCGAAACATATTTATTATATAGATGCATCCCCCGCTTGTCAAGATTTCCATTCTCTGTTTTGCTGCGGCCGCACAAGGAAGATGTTTTTGCAGTGCAGACAGCAATAATCCTCCTCTGTCAAGGTAAACTAAGGAAAGACCTTTAGACACAGGAGGAATCATATGGAACCACGGAAGATCACAGAGGAGACGCTGGCGGCCTTTGCCCGACAGCTGGGAGAGGAGGAGCGCAGCCCCGCCACCCTGGAAAAATACCTGCGGGAGGTCCGCCAGTTCGCCGCCTTCCTGGGCGGCCGTGAGGTGACCCGGGAGCTGGCCGCCGCCTGGAGGGAGGAGCTGGCCGCCCGCCAGTCCCCCGCCACGGTCAACGGCAAGCTGACTGCCCTGGACCGCCTGCTGGCTTTTCTGGGCTGGGAGGACTGCCGGGTGAAGCACCTGCGGGTGCAGCGGCAGCTGTTCCGGGACTCCGCCCGGGAGCTCAGCCGGGAGGAGTACGCCCGGCTGGTGGAGACGGCCCGCCGCCTGGGGCGGGGTCAGCTGTCCCTGCTGATGGAGACCATCTGTGCCACCGGCATCCGGGTCAGCGAGGTGCGCTATATCACGGCGGAGGCAGTGCGGGAGGGCCGGACGGAGATCGCCCTGAAGGGGAAGATCCGCACCATCCTTCTGCCGGGGAAGCTGTGCCGGAAGCTGGAGAAGTACGCCCGGCAAAAAAAAATCACCTCCGGCGAGCTGTTCCTCACCAGAAGCGGCAGGCCCATGTCCCGGAAGCAGATCTGGGCAGAGATGAAGGGGGTGTGCCGGGCGGCCGGGGTCGCTCCGTCCAAGGTCTTTCCCCACAACCTGCGCCACCTGTTTGCCCGGTGTTTCTACCGGGTGAGCCGGGATGTGGCAAAGCTGGCTGACGTGCTGGGCCACTCCAGCATCGAGACCACCCGCATCTACCTCATCTCCACCGGCGCCGAGCATGCCCGGACCCTGGATCAGCTGCGGCTGATCTCCTAGCTTATGACAAAATCGTTCTTCTGTCATTAAAATTGCTCCAAAATTTCAAAATACATAATTGGAGTAGTTTATATTTTACCATTTTCTGAAATAGAAATCAATCTTTTTTCCGGATTCAGGCATGACAAATCAGGCCAAAAAACATTTTTTCTTTTTGGCCTGATTTGTCGTGCCTTTTTTCAGAAAATCCTGATGTTTTAGACACTTTTTTCTTCTGCCTGGAAAGGAGGAAACTGTCAACGCCGCTCTATCCCGCATATTTTTGATGACGGAAGAACGATTCTGTCTATAAATGGGAGGGGGTCGTATGGGGTAACGAAAGAGAGCCGCATCTCCCAAGGGGAGAACGCATTGCAGGAGCCCCAGACACAGGGGATCACGGTCACCCGGGAGCAGATCGGCTCCTATCTGTCCAGCCTGGGGGAACGAGGGCGGAACCCCAGCACAGTATCCTCCTACCGAAAGAAGCTGGAGCTGCTGTATGCCGCCCTGCCCGGCGGCCGCATCGGCCGGGGCACCCTGCGCCAGTGGCGGGAGCAGCTGCTGGACCAGGGATACTCCCCCAGCACGGTCAACACCAGCGTGTCCGCGGCCAACAGCTTCCTGGAGTGGCTGGGCTGTAGGGAGTTCCAGCTGACGGGGCGGCTCTCCTGCGGCAGGGATGCCCAGCTCGAGCTGACCCGGAGCGAATACCTGCGCCTGCTGTCCACCGCCCGGGCTCTGAGACAGGAGCGGGTCTATCTGCTGATCAAGCTGTTCACCTCCACCGGATTGCCGGTCCACGAGCTGGAACAGGTGACAGTGGAGGCGGCGGGCGAGGGGGTCCTGCTCCTCCCGGGGGAGGCGATGCCCCAGCGCCTGCCCGACTGCCTCCGGAGGGAGCTGCTGGACTACGCCCGGAGGCGGGGGATCTCCTCCGGCCCCATCTTTGTCACCCGCACCGGCCGCCCCTGCGGCCGGGCCGGGGTCTCTGTCAGCATCCGCCGGCTCTGCCGGGATGCCCAGGTCCCCCCGGAAAAGGGCAACCCGCGCTGCCTGCGGAAGCTGTATTACACCACCCGAGCGGAGATCGAGGCCACTGTGGCCCAGCTGGTGGAGCAGACCCATGAGCGCCTGCTGGAGGCGGAACAGGCCGCCGTCGGCTGGGGCGGCTGTCAGGAGGTGAGGGGCGCCTGAACACACCGCCCGCCCTGGGCGGGCTGACTACACTCTGTTCGAGATGAGAAAAGGAGAAATGCGACATGCGAAAACTGAGAAAGCCGCTGAGCTGGCTGCTGGCGGTCTGTATGCTGTTCAGCCTGCTGCCCGGCACGGCCCTGGCGGCGGACCCGGACCCGGCTCCGGTCGCGGACACGACCACCTACACCGACTGGGAGGACCTGTTCGGTGTGGGCGGAAGCGCCTACCTGACCACCAAGGACATCGGACGCATCTGGACGGACAAGTCCGTGTCCACCCAGGATATCACATTGCCCGGCCCCGTTATAACGGGGCTGACGAACAACACGGTGGAGAAAGAGGCTGTCGCCGACTTTCTGGTGGCCCTGTCCGGCCTGGGCTCGGCGGCCACCATTGTGGACAGGGTCAGCGTGCCCATCGACACCGTGCTGATCCTGGATATGTCGCCAAAAATGGGAGACCCGGATGCAAAAGCGGAAGCCATGCTGACCGCGACAGAATCCGCTATCCGCACCCTGATGGCCGCAAATCCCAACAACCGGGTCGCGGTGATCGGATATTCCGATTACGCCTCTGTGCTGCTGCCTCTGGATCACTATCAGAACGGGGCGCAAGCTGACTATTTTAATTATAATCCCAACACCATAGGAACTGGCGGCAAAGTAACCGCTTATGGGATCAACAGCAGTACAAATCCCGTTGAAAATACATTTGATATCGATCGGCAGAGTTCCGGCACCGATAAATACACCCAGTCCGGTATTTATCTGGGCGCACAGCAGCTTCTCAATGCCGGCACCACCGTTAGGGTGGGCGGGGCCCAGGTCGACCGGGCGCCCCAGATCATCCTGCTCTCTGAGGGCGAGCCGAAGGACGGCGATACCAACATCACCGCTCCCCCAACAACTAACAGTAATAATATCCAAAAATTTGTAGTTGGAGATGGTGCGGGCAGTGATGAATCCCGCCACGCCCAGTCCTTCGCCATGATGATGACCGCTGCCTATGTAAAGGGACAGGTCGCCGATCACTACGCCCACGACGGGGCATTTATTACCATCGGCGTAAATCCGGGCAGCGCAGACGCCCCCAACCTGGCCCGTCTCTGCCTGAACCCCAAGGGGGAGCTCTCCTCCAATACGCACGCCAATGATTTTAATAATTATTTCAACGAGTATAAAACAAACACCAGCGTTGATATCATGAGATATGGCGGAGGTGCAAGTCGTACTGACCGCGTTACATTTAATAACTTCCCGGCCTCCGTCACCAGCCTCGCCTACAACGACGCGTACTACGAGGTAACAGATGTCGACAACGCAGAGGCATGGAAAGAGATCTTTGATGAGATCGCAAACGACATTGCCACTCAGGCGCCCACCTCCCCCACTGAGACCCCTGAGGGCGCACCGGGCACCGGCGGGGAGAGCGGCTTCATCACCTTTACCGATGAGCTGGGCCCCTATATGAAGGTGGTGGGCGCTCCCACCGTGCTCTATGGAGACCACGCGGTCAAGGCCACAACAAGCGACAACGGCGCTACTTACACTTTTACCGGCACCGTGGAGGGCAACGAGATCTATGGAGCGGCCGACCTGTCTGATCTGGAGCTGACCGTCACACCAGGCGGGGACACCCAGACCCTCACCTGGAAGGTCCCGGCCAGCCTGATCCCCCTGCGCACCGTCACCGCCGAGAGCGCCACCAACGCCCTGGGTGAGACCACCCACACCATCCAGCAGAACCAGGAGGCCTACCCCATCCGCCTGTTCTACTCGGTGGACTGGGATGAGACCGTCACATTCGATCAGGACGACAATGACTACCTGATCGCCCACTCCAAAGACGGCACCACCAGCTTCTACAGCAACGCCTGGGATGCCGCCGCCAAGGATGACGCTCAGTACGGCACCGCCACCGCCGTCTTTACCCCCGCTGCCTCCAACGCCTTCTACCACTACACCGAGGACACCCCCCTGTATGTGCTGGTGGACAATGTTGCAGGCGGCAGCCAGAAGCTGCTGACGCACCAGGAGGCCCTGGAACACCTGCTCCAGTCCACTGTTATTCCCGAGCGAGGGACCGTTGTGATCGATGGAACGACCTATAATATCGTGCGCGCTCAGGAGGCGCATAAAGGCCAAGGCGCCGCCTTCTTCTATGAGCACCGGTATTATCAGGCGCAAGACACAGGGGACACGGGCGAGCTTGATGCCGACCTGCTCACCGACTACCATCTGGTGCTCAACCCCAGGGCGCTCCAAGGTCATGTAGTGGATGACGCCGGCGGCCTGTCTATCAAAGAAGGCTCCGCCAAGCTGAGCCGGGTGTCCGACGGCAACGCCGCCAAGACCGGCAACACGACCGGCACCGCTGTCCACTACCGCCATCCGGTCTATAATGTGGACGACACCAAAGTCACCGTCCATCTGGGCAACAACGGCCTGCGCACCGAAAAGACCCCCACCGGGACGCTGACGGTGAAGGTAAATACGACCACTGGCAGCAGTGCTCCCAGTTCTGAGCCCACATTCACCTACACGCTGGAGCTTTACAACGTGTCGCCGGAGGGAACTGTAAATGGGAAGCTGGATACCCAGAAGGCCCCTGTCACAGTCAAGATCGGGGATGGCTCAGAGACTCCGCTGAACTCCGATGGGACCTTCCAGCTCCAGCCCGGCCAGACCGCGACCGTTTCCGGTATCCCAGCGGGAACCGCCTATCAGCTGACTGAGACGGCAATTGCGGGCTACGAAGATACTTACCAAAATTCTTATCCCGGATATACAACCACCCCACAGGGCCGGGTCGTGTATGACTCGACTGGCGATATAGCCGCGTCTGTTACCGTCAGCCACGCTTATGACCCCTCTCAGCGAAGCTTTACCCTCACTTACAACGGCAACGCAGTTCAAGGCAGTGTGACCAATGTCCCGTCTGCCCAGCCCAACATCACAGGCGGCACTCAGGTAACCCTGGCCGGCGGCCCCACACACAGCGCCGTGGGCAGCGTCGCAGTGGCCTTCATCGGCTGGACGGATGCAACTAACAAGACCACTACGATCCTGTCCGCCAACGATACCGCCCCCACCACCGTGCTCAGCCCCTACACTGTCAACGCCGACACCACCCTGTATGCCGCCTGGGGCTACGACACCGACGGTGACGGCAATCCCGACGTTACAGAGGACAAGCGCACCGTGACCTATAACGCCAACGGCGGCACGTTCGGCAGTGATGAGACCAAAACCGAGACGGTCCCGGCGCAGGACCGCTACAGGCTGAACACCACCGCCGAGTTCAAGCCCACCCATGCGAATGATAACAGTACAAAGGTGGCCTTTGTGGGCTGGTCTCTGACCGATAATGACACCATTTACGGCCTGAATGACAACTATGATCCCAGCATCCTCGCCGCCACGGTGGATGTCTCTTCGGAGGATAAGACCGTCTACGCCGTATGGGGCTATGACACCAACGGCGACGGCAAACCCGACGTGCAGGATGAGTCCTATACCATCACCGCTTCCGCCGGGGCCAACGGCTCCATCACGCCCCCGACCCGCTATGTGATCGCCGGGACGGATGCCGAATTTACCATCACTCCCGATACAAACTACGCCCTGGACACCGTCACCATTGTGAAGCAGGATGTCGGTGGTTCCACAGTGGAAACTAAGACCTACCCCAACGACGGGGAGCACAACATCCCCGGCTATACCAGCGGAACCCTCACCTTGAGTGATGTCCGGTCCGACTACGCCATCACCGTCACCTTTGCTAGTGATAATGACGGAGACGGCACTCCGGACAAATATGACCGCACCCTGACCTATGACGCCAACGGCGGATATTTCGGCAGTGAGGGCACGACCGAAAAGACGGAGACCGGCCTGAACGACGGGGACAGACACACTCTGAAATCCACAGACGAGTATCAGCCCACCCACGCCGGGCAGGATAACCATCAGGTGCTGTTCATCGGCTGGACAACAGATACTTCCGCACAGAATGAAGTCTATGAGCGCGGCGATGCTCTGCCCCAAACCTCCACGCGCCTGACCATCAGCGGCGATATGACGGTCTACGCAGTGTGGGGCCTGGACGGGGACGATGACGGCAAGCCGGATGTCACCGAAGATGACCACCACATCACCGCCACCGCCGGGGACAACGGCTCCATCAATCCCAAAGAAGCCTATGTGTCCGATGGAGGAAGCGTCACCTTCACCATCGCCCCCGCCAGCGGCTACGCCGTGGACACCATTACCATTGATGCGGACGAAGCAGGTGAACAGGTCCTCACCAATAACGGCGGCTCCCTCCCCACTGGTGTGGCCGAAAAGTGGGCCTCCTACACCTTCTCCAATGTGACGGAGGATCACACGATTTCTGTCACCTTCGGTCTGGACGAGGACGACAACGGTGTGCCTGACGCCAACGAGCCGGAGGCCGCCTATACCCTGACCTACCACGCCAACGGCGGCGCGTTCGACGATGGAAAAGACACCCTTGAGGTCAAGGATCTCTCTGGAACATATCAGCTGAGGGATAAAGCGCCCACCCATGATCCAGTCGATTTGGACGGTACATCTGTCCCCGTCCTCTTCATCGGCTGGATGACTGAGGGCGACCACGAAACCATTTACAGCGTCGAGGACACCGCCCCCGACACCGTGACCTCTGTCGCTATGGATGAGGACAAGGCGGTCTGGGCCGCCTGGGGCTATGACGAGGACGGCAACGGCGAGCCCGATGTCACTGAGACCCAGTACACCGTCACCGCCCGCGTGGAGGGCGAGGGCGGCTCCATTGATCCGACCAGCAAGACCGTAAACGCCGGAGAGGACGTGGAGTTCACCATCGACGCCAAGGACGGCTATGCCCTGGACACCATCCAGGTGAACAGTAAAACTGAGTACACCAACGACGATATAACCGCTCCTTTTGAGGGCACCTGGACGCTGGAAAATGTTCAGGAAGCGGCCGAAGTTGTGGTCACCTTCGGCGAGGACGAGAATGACAACGGCGTGCCCGACGACAAGGAGGAGCCGGAGGAGGAGCAGTACACCGTCACCGCCTCCTCGGACAACGAGGAGCAGGGCTCCATCGATCCCACCGAGGCGACCGTAGACGCCGGAGATGATCTGCCCTTCACCATCCACGCCGAGGACGGCTGTGCCCTGGACTACATCACCGTCAACGGCGATGTGGTCTACTCCAACAACGACCCGGAGAACGCCTTTACCGGCAGCTGGACCCTGGAGGATATCCGGGAGGACAGCGAAGTGGTGGCCTACTTCGGTGCAGATGAGGACGAAGACGGCGTGCCCGACGAGCCCTCCTACTGGACCATCGAAGCCTCCGCCGGAAGCGGCGGCGGCATCGACCCGGAGGGGGATGTGTTCGTCCCGGACGGCGGGGACCAGCGCTTTGACTTTGACCCCGACCGCGGCTATGAGATCGACCGTGTCCGGGTGGACGGAGACAGTGAGCGTGTCCGCAGCTCCTACACCTTTGAGGAGGTGACGGAGAACCACACCATCCGCGTCACCTTTACGGAGACCGACGAGGGCGGTGACGATGATGACGACGACGATGACGACGGCGGCATCACCTATCTGACCATCACCGCCACGGCCGGCGAGGGCGGCTCCATCAGCCCGGACGGCCGGGTGCAGGTGGCCTATGACCGGAACAAGAGCTTCATCATCCAGGCGGACGAGGGCTATGAGCTGGCGGACGTGCTGGTGGACGGCAGGAGCGTGGGAGCCGTGGGCCGCTACACCTTCGAGAAGGTGCATAAGAACCACACCATCACCGCTGTCTTTACCGCCAGCCAGAAGCTGAACGGCGTGGACCGCTGGCTGAATACCCGGGACCACATCGCCTACCTCAGCGGCTATCCCGACGGCACCTTCGGCCCTGACCGGAACATGACCCGGGCCGAGGTGGCTCAGATGTTCTACGCCCTTCTGAATGACCAGAATGTGCCCGCCACGGTCTCCTTCTCCGATGTGCCCGACGGCGCCTGGTACGCTGACGCGGTGGAGACGCTGGCCTCCCTGGGCATGTTCACCGGCTATCCTGACGGCACCTTCCACCCCAACAGCACCATCACCCGGGCTGAGTTCGCGGCGGCGGCCCTCTCCTTCGCCGATATGGCTCCCAGTGCCCGGTGCAGCTTCCCCGATGTGTCCGCGCAGGACTGGTTCTACCCCTACGTGGCCAGCGCCGCAGAGTACGGCTGGATCGGCGGCTACCCCGACGGCACCTTCCGCCCCAGCGGCTCCATCACCCGGGCCGAGGTGGCCGTGATCGTCAACCACATGCTGGGCCGGACCCCGGACCAGAGCTTCGTGGACCGCAGCCTGGACCGGCTGGTCAGTTTCTCTGACCTGAACAGCAGCCACTGGGCCTTCTACCCCATCATGGAGGCTTCAAACAGCCACGGCCACATCAAGGCCGGCGGCTCCGAGCAGTGGACCGGCATCAACAACTGATCCCGGCTTCCCTCTGTCCTATAGAAAAAGGGCCCGTGGGCACGACAAGTCGTGCTCACGGGCCTTCGTTTTTCTATACTTTTTTCTTGTCGTCCGTGCTTTCTGCCATCTCAATGCAGTTCTACTGATAAACTCCCGTGCCGATGGACAAACCGCAGCTGCAAATTCAGGCCATTTTCAGGTATCCACCACTCTAAATATCTATGCCTATCCAAGGCAGCGGCCAGTCAGGCGGTAGGGGACTTCTTGATCTCACGACTAAAAGAAAGATGCGCAATCATGCCCAAGACGCCTTTTACAGAAATAGTAAAACCCCGAAAGTCTTGCACTCAAAGGACTTTCGGGGTTTTCTGGTGGTGCGGCTGACGGGAGTCGAATGGGCATTTTTTCTTTTTATGATTTTCTATTATATATCACAATCCCTTGTGTCCCAACGGATACAAGGGATTTATTTATTTTCCCAGCTCTCCTTTTTCGATAGCTTTTCATAAAAACAACGGACAAATAACGGACAAAAAGTAGCCACAAAAACCGGACCACCCTCCCCTTGTTTTTATTTGTAGAAAATTGAGAAAATATTAGAAATTTATCAAGGAAATTCATTTTTATACTTCTGTTTAAAATAATTATTCACGCAAGAAATTGCGCTGTGATTTTGGGGGTCTTAGGGAATAGCTGGCTATTGCTAATCATCGTTTTTTATACATGTCGATACACAAGATACATTATAAAATAAGAATACACCACAACATATTGCTTAGTATTTTAAAACATGCTACTATATGTCACAGGAACACAAACTAGTGTTCGATTCAAGAAAGGATGTGAAGTAAATGAGAATGAGAACCATTGAGCAAGCTGCCGATTATGTGCGGGAACATGATCCGGGCACAGCACTAACCAGAACCGCAATTAGAAGAAAAGTAATCGCAGGAGAAATTCCCTCTACTAGATGCGGAAAGAAGTATCTGTTGGACCTGGACAGATTAGAGGAATTTCTGTTTACGCCTCCTCCCTTCCACAGTGCCGAGATTCGGCCCATTAGGGGGTGAAGACGTGGATCAGCGAAACAGAAAGAGTGCCCGCCCTGCTGGTGGCACAGCAGAACGGGCGGAGGAAACGGGGTCGGCTTCGCGGGCGGACACCACTTCCAAAAACTATTGTACATCAGACCAGGACCGGACGCAAGCGGGATATATTTCTCAATTTCTACTTCCTGGGGCGGGACAAGGTCTCCATCTTCGGGATCTGGTAAGGATTACCCAGCGTTCAGAACGGGATGTAAGAAAGCAGATCCACATAGAGCGCCGGAGGCATATCCCGATCCTCAGCAACAACCTGGACGGATACTACCTCCCATCTAGCAAGGAAGAAAAGGACCGCTGCGTAGATTCGCTTCGCCGTAGAGCGGCGGAGATTCTGGAAGCCGCTGATGCAATCGAGAAAGCAGAGTGGTAGGCAGAATGGTTGAATATAAAAATTTACCTCCCGCCCTGCTCCGAGACGGTCTATTTTGCGTGTGGAAATATGAGAATCGGGAGGGAAAGCCCACAAAGGTTCCCTATAATCCCCGCACCGGCGGCAGAGCGCAGAGCACCAACCCGGCCACCTTTGCCCCGCTGGATACGGCGCTGGCAGTGCTGGGCCAGTATGATGGGCTGGGCGTTGGCATCTTCGGGCATGTGGGCGCGATCGACATTGACCACTGCATTGACGACTGCATTGACGACAACGGTGAACTGTCCCCGCTGGCCTTTGATGTGATGGACACCATAAAAGGCTATACGGAGTATTCCCCCAGCGGTCACGGCCTGCGGATTTTGTTCAAGGCTGCTGGTTTTCAGTATGACAAGGCCCGGTATTACATCAACAACCAAAAGCTGGGATTAGAGATCTACATAGCGGGATGCACCAACAAGTTTGTCACCGTGACCGGCAACGCCCTGACCCCTGGCCTTGAGATTGAGGAACATGGGGAACAACTGGCCGCTGTGCTGGAGAAGTATATGGTACGGACCAAAACGAAGAAAACCACACCAGCCTCCGCTTCTTGTGGACCGGTCGAGCTGGATGACGTGGCATTGATTGAAAAAGCCAAGAAGGGGCGCAACGG
The DNA here is from genome assembly GCF_024462915.1 of Clostridium sp. DFI.5.61. Classification (NCBI taxonomy): domain Bacteria; kingdom Bacillati; phylum Bacillota; class Clostridia; order Eubacteriales; family Clostridiaceae; genus Clostridium; species Clostridium sp. DFI.5.61. The sequence goes on along the minus strand of NZ_JANGBZ010000055.1, from coordinate 2,308 downwards.
GGAGCAGTTTGCCGCCCTGTGGGCGGGGGATACCTCCTCCTATCAGAGCCAGAGCGAGGCGGATATGGCCCTTTGCAACTGGCTGGCGTGGTGGACCAACAAGGACGCCGCCCGGATGGATCGGCTTTTCCGCTCCTCCGGCCTGATGCGTGAGAAATGGGACCGGCGGCAGAGCGGGTCCACTTACGGAGCGATCACCATTCAGGAAGCTATTGCTTCTTGCTCCGGTGGATATGACCCACAGGCCCATTCCAGACGCAAGGCGGAGAAGATCACCACCGACACCACAAATGGACCGGTAAAGCTGGCGGACCTGCGCCCGGACAAAAATTCCCGCTATGGGTGGAGCGATATCGGCAATGGAAACCTGTTCGCGGATTGGTACAAGAACAAGGCCCGGTATGTGCCGGAGCGCAAGCGGTGGTATATCTACAACGGAAAGGTGTGGGAGCCGGACAGTGGCAATCTGAGGGCTATGGAGCTATGCAAGGACCTTGCGGACGCCCTGGCGGTCTATGCGCTGTCCATCCAGGACGAAAAGCAGAGGGTCGCCTATCAAGCCCATGTGGGGAAGTGGCAGCGGCGCACCAACCGGGAGACCATCTTGAAAGATGCGGCCAGTGTTCACCCGGTAAGCATGACAGAGTTTGACCAAGACCTCCATCTGTTCAACTGCAAAAATGGGACCCTGGACCTGAACACACGGGAATTTAGACCACACTCCCCATCTGATCTGCTGGCAACGGTCTCCAGCGTGAAGTATGATCCGGAGGCAAAAAGCGAGCTGTGGGAGCGGTTTATCAACGACATCATGCAGGGGGACCACGATACCGCCGCATATCTGCAAAAGGCTATGGGCTACGGCCTGACCGGCGACACTTCGGAGGAGTGCTTCTTTACCCTCTACGGAGCCACCACCCGCAACGGCAAAGGGACACTTATGGAGACCTATATGACCCTTGTAGGCGGATATGGCCGGGCGGCACGGCCTGAGACCATCACTCAAAAGGACAAGGCCAACAGCAACGCTCCCACAGAGGATATCGCACGGCTGGCGGGAGCCCGTGTGGTCAACATCTCTGAGCCGGGCAAACAGATGGTCCTATCTGCCAGTCTGGTTAAGACCCTGACGGGCCGGGACACCATCAACGCCCGCTTTCTCAATGAAAATTCTTTTGAGTTTGTTCCGCAATTCAAGCTGTTCATCAACACCAACCACTTGCCGAAGGTGACGGACCCCACTGTATTTGATTCCGGGCGTGTGAAGGTGATCCCGTTCAACCGGCATTTCTCTGAAGAAGAGCAGGACAAGAGCTTGAAACACAAGTTGCGTCAGGCTGAAAATATGAGCGGTATTCTCAACTGGTGCCTGGATGGACTTTGGATGATGCGGGAAACTGGCCTTGAGGCTCCGCCCGCCGTCCGGGAGGCTACGGCCCAATACCGGCGGGACAGCGATAAGATAGCCCGCTTTGTGGATGAGATGATGGAGCCAGACCCACACGGGGGGATCAGGACCGAGGAGGCATACCAAGCCTATCAAGGGTGGTGCGAGCGCAACGGGCACCGAGCCGAAAGTATGTCCAACTGGAAGCAGGCTATGGAGGCCCACGCTGAAATCAAGCGCAAAAGGCCAGCGGGAGCACCGCACTCTGCGTCAAAGATGGCCTTTGTTTTAGGGATGAAATGGAGGGCGGGTCCGGGTGGGTCTGGCATTTTATAGTCCCTTCTATGCGAGAGAAAATTTTATACCCCTCGGAAAACCCGGCCCCACCCGGACCCCATTTTGCAAACCCTTGCGCCGCAACGGATTGCCGGTGTGGGCAAAAACGAAGAAAAGGAGCTGTAATCGTGAAAGATATAATTTGTCCCCTGGATGGTAAGCCCTGCGAAAAGGATTGCCCGGACCGCTACATAGATCATCCCGGTGGCGGCTGTTTCCTGACCACGGCCCAGGAATTGGGGGCGAAGATCATTGACCTGGGCGGCGGTGATGTTGGGATGATGTTCACTCCAAATGGGAAGAAGGTGAAAATATGACGGACAACCAGGCTTTAGCAATCGTAAAGCAGTTGGAGCGGATTGCGGATGCTCTGGAGGAAATCCTTTCTATGTGGGGTGATCCCAACGGGTAGAAAATCCCAGCGCAAAGGCGCAGATGGGGAGAGGGAACTTGCCGCCCTGCTCCGTGAGTATGGCTATCCCGTCGAGCGGGGCGGCTCCCTGTCCTTTGGGGAGGTGCCGGATTTAACCGGCCTCCCCGGCGTCCATATCGAGTGCAAGCGGGCGGAGCAGCTGCGGCCTTATT
>NZ_JANGBZ010000054.1:0-21343 GCF_024462915.1 Clostridium sp. DFI.5.61 | reverse complement strand
GTTCAACTACCTGCAGACCCTGGGCTACAAGAACTTCGACCTGGTCTATAAGACCGACACCGAGACCATCTATGGCCGTCCCGCCACCACCTGGGGCACCGGCTCTTACAATGTCAAGACCGATGCCGGCGACACCAGCAAGACCGATACTCTGACCGAGGACGGCGGCCTGATCGCCTCCATGGTCCGCATGCTGGACAAGGACGAGATCATCACCGTTCCCAACACCCCCACCTACACCTATACCACCGGCACCGATGAGGACGATGTGTACAAGGATCTGGGCAAGTCCGTCTGCGACGAGACCGATTATGACTGGACCGTCTATGTCAACGGCGAGAAGGTCTATGACGAGGGCACCGATGTCGCTGACACCGTCTATGACAACAGCGTGGGCAACGACGTTCCTGAGCGGGGCGAAGATGCTGACTATCAGTACACCGGCAAGGGCACCGTCACCGAGATCTATGTGGACGACGCTGACGCCACCGTCACTGTGGTCGCCATCAACTACTACATGGGCCAGGTCTCCAAGGTGAAGACCGACGACGACGGCGAGTACATCAACGTCAAGGCCCTGTCCAATCTGAGCCAGGACGACGCCAAACTGGACGACCGCGACTTCTATGTCGAGGGCTATGAGGAGGACGACTACATCGTCTTCACCATCGACCAGAACGAGGACGACGACTTCTACATTGCCGAGGTCATCACTCCCGAGGTCGCGACCGGTGAGGTCAGCCGCGTGGAGAACGACCGCACCGACGACGACACCTATCTGAAGCTGGACGACGGCACCAAGTACCCCTACTCCGGTGCAAACCACATCGTCTACGATCTGGACAGCAACACCGATGAGCACCCCGAGCTGGGTGAGGACTACGACCTGTACCTGGATCCCAACGGTTACGTTCTGGGCTTCAAGCTGGCCGGCGAGTCCGAGACCAAGTACCTGTACGTTCAGGACTCCGACGAGGAGCTGCGCGACTGGGTCGCCCGTGTTGACCTGGCCGACGGCACCAGCCCCAAGGTGGAGCTGAAGGACACCTTCAAGAATACCGATGGAGACAGTGTTGATATTGCTTGGGACAAGGACGCCTCCGAGCACGTTATCAAGAACGCCACCAATATCGACGAGCGCGTCTGGGCCTACACCGTCAGCGAGAGCAGCAATGTCTACTCCCTGAAGGAGGTCAACGACAAGTACCTGCCCGCCAAGGTGGATGACGCCTTTGTTGCTGATCCCGATGCCGAGATCAAGAACGGCAAGGCCTATGTCTCCCAGGGCGACAACGAGTTCATCGTTGACAAGCAGACCATCTTCGTGGACACCATGAACAACGTGGCCTACATCGGCTATGACGAGGTGCCCAACGTGGAGAAGGCCCAGCTGGCTTATGTCATGGACGGCCGCGTGGCTGAGATCGTCTTCATCCTGGATGGCGAGATCTATGACGAGGACAGCACCTACTTCTACCTGACCAGCACCAAGCGCGAGTCCCTGAAGTACGACGGCGACTACTACTGGGAGTACTTCAACGCCTATGTGGACGGCCAGAAGCAGTCCGTGTTCATCGACCAGGATCTGAACGCGCTGGAAGAGGGCACCCTGTACAAGGCTGTGAAGACCACCGATGAGCAGTACATCACCGAGTACCGGGAGGTCGCGCTGGAGGACAACGTGGTCAACGCCACCGGCGATGACGCCTTCTGGCTGACCACCACCCAGTCCAAGGAAGTCAAGTTCGACACCGACAGCGGCGATGAGGGGACCGTCTTCGTCTACGTGGAGATGGAGCCCAAGAAGCCCGCTGAGTTTAAGGCTGCTGGTTCCTATGCCGCTTATACGGGCGGCTGGAAGTACTCCGTCTCTGAGGGCGGCATCAGCGACATGATCCTTGAGGATGAGCCCGAGGAGCAGGACGGCATCGACTATCTGACCTACGTCACCGTGGTGGAGAAGGACGAGGAGTACGCCGAGCTGGTATATATCATCTATAAGCCCGTGGTGGACCCCATCATCTCTTACACCGTGACTGTCGATGTTGAGAACGCCGACGTGACCATCGACGGCGAGCCCTACACCGGGCCTGTGGAGATCGTTGCCGGCACCAAGATCACCGTGGCCGCCACCGCCAAGCCCGGCTACTCCTTTGCTGCGGACCCGAGCGGCGAGTACACTATTAACGCCCCCTTGACGCTCAACGCGAAGGCCACCGCCAACGGCCGCACCATCACTGTGAATGGTAATGCTACTGGCGACAAGGACAGCGCTAAGACCGATGAGGAGGTTGTGGTGACACTGACCCCCAAGGAGGGCTACACCATCACTTCCGTTGATTGTAATGTTACCGCCAAGATTGACACCAAGAACTGGACCGTCACCATTCCCGCCGGTCTGGAGAACGTGGTGATCGACGTGGATACTGATCCTGACGTGTACACTGTGACTTATGATGAGACCAGCGAGTGGTGGAGCGGTCGTCATATGATCAAGACCAGCGGCGAGACCACCATTGAGAGAGACGGTTCTATCACTGTTGAGCTGACCACTGATTTTATCGGTGCGACCAACGCCCAGGTGAAGGTGACCGGCGCCACTGGCGAGTTCACGAAGGTGAACGGCGTGGATCAGAAGACCGACAGCACCACCATCAGCACTGAAGCTGAACTGAAGGTCCTCCAGAACCAGTTTGGCACCATCTATTCCGACGCCGCTTGTGAGAATCCTGTGGCCGGAGCTGTCACCCCTAGCATGACTGTGTATTGGATCACCGTCGAGGGCCAGGCCGCTGTCTGGACCGGGACCATCAGCAATCCCACCGGTAATGTGACTGTTGAGCTGGATGTTTAATTTTAGCTCATATCTCAGCTAAATCCTTATATCCCCCGGAGCATTTGCTCCGGGGGATTCTCTCACTTCCCCTCCAGCTTATCCACCCGGGCAGACAGGGCGTTGATATCACTGCGCAGCTTATCCAGTACCGCATTGAGAACGCTGGGGCTGACGATCAGATCCCGCATGGCTTTCAGCGCCCCGTCGATCTTTTGATTATCCGCGTTAAACTCCGTCCGGAGCACCTGGTCCGCAGCCTCCCATTGATTCAGCCCATAATACTGCGTCTGTCTGCTTGCCATAAAAAATCCCTCCTGTCCTGACTGGGCCCGGCAGATCCGGACCCGCTCAAAACCGGAGGGAAAGAGCTTTTTGTGAGACGTTTCAATACAAATTATGGAAATCAAGCGGGACTATGCCCATTTCTGTCCCGCCTCCACAGGACCCATGGGCATTTTTGAGGGGCGCATCGTGCGCGCCCCCGCTTTTTCTGGATTTTCTTCTTACTCTCGGATATAATGGAAATATGATCCCGGCCGTGGGCCCCACGGCCGCTGTGGAGGTGTTTTTATGTGTGAGGAAGCTGTCTATGACGTTGTGGCCCTGGGCGAGCTGCTCATTGATTTTACCCCCGTGTCCACCGATGGGGCGGGCTGTCCCACGCTCAAGGCCAATCCCGGGGGCGCGCCGGGCAATCTTCTGGCCGCCCTGAGCAGATATGGCCGGCGCACCGCCTTTCTGGGCAAGGTGGGAGAGGATGCCTTCGGCCACCTCCTTCTGGAGTCCCTGCGCCGGGCTGGAGTCCAGACCCGGGGCATCCGCCTCACCTCCTCCGCCTTCACCACTCTGGCCTTTGTCACCCTGGATGCCGCGGGGGACCGCTCCTTCAGCTTTGCACGCAAGCCGGGGGCGGACACCCAGCTCCGGTGGGAGGAGGTGGACCGCTCCCTCATCCAGCGCTGCTGTCTCTTCCACTTCGGCTCCCTCAGCCTCACCGACGAGCCCGCCCGATCCGCCACCCGGACCGCGGTGGCCTACGCCCGGGAGCTGGGCCGGACCGTCACCTTTGATCCCAACCTGCGTCTCCCCCTCTGGCCCTCCCCCGCGGAGGCCCGGGCCCAGATCCTGTGGAGCCTGTGCCAGGCGGATGTGGTCAAGCTCAGCGACGAGGAGGTGGACTTTCTCTGGGGCTGCTCCCCCCAGGAGGGGGCCCGCCGCCTGCTGGAGGAGTGCGGCGTCTCCCTGGCCATGGTCACCCTGGGTCCCCGGGGCTGCTACCTCCAGAACCGGAGGGGGAGCTGTGCCCTGACCGCCCCCCAGGTCTCCCCTGTGGATACCACCGGCGCGGGCGACATCTTCGGCGGGAGCGCCCTCCACCGCCTGCTGGACTTCCGCGTCCCCCCGGAGGAGCTGGACCGGGGCGGCCTGGAGGAGATCGCCCGCTTTGCCGTCACCGCCGCCAGCCTCTCCACTCAGCACCCCGGCGGCATCCCCAGCATCCCGGAGCTGGCCCAGGTGGTGGCCCGGATGGGAGAGCCCGCCCCCCTCTCCCTATGAATCCCCCTCTTGTTCCCTCTCCCCTTCCGTGTTATAATCAGTCATTCCGTCTTGAAGGAGGTGGCCCTTTGCCCGTCAAAGAGAAAAAGACCAGCCGCGCAGAGTTCGCCTATGACACCCTGAAGCGCCGTATCCTGGACAATCAGCTCCCCCCCGGCGCCATGCTCAGCGAGGTGGCCCTGGCCCAGAAGCTGAACATGAGCCGCACCCCCATCCGGGAGGCCCTGAAGATGCTGATGCGGGACGACCTGGTGGAGATCCGGGACGGCGTGGGCACCTTCGTCAAATCTGCCACCCAGAAGGACATCGAGGATGCCTACGCGGTGCGCCAGGCCCTGGAGGTGCTGGCCGCCCGGACCGCCATTGGCGCTTTCTCCTCAGAGGAGCTGGACGCCCTGGAGGCCCGCTTCCGCTCCCTCCAGGTACGGCTGGAACAGGGGGAGACTGTCCGCGTGGAGGAGTTTGCCGACGCGGACTGGGCCCTCCACGACCAGATCCTGCAAAAGAGCGGCAACCGCTATGCCCAGAAGGCCACCAACGACCTGCGGGCCGTGCTGCGCCGGTATCAGTACCTGTCGGTCCGCCTGCTCTCCCGGGTGGAGGAGAGCCTTACGGAGCACCTGGCCATCCTGGACTGCATCCGCCGCCGGGATCTGGCGCGGCTGACAGAGCTGCTGGAGAACCACATTCAATATTGATCTGGAGATCCCCCGACACTGCCGGGGGATCTCTTATTGTATGCATCTTTTAATTTTCTTTTTTAATTTAGACTTTTTCTATTGACCAAGATGTATACATCTGTTATACTCAGAGCACAACGATCCAGAAGGAGGCCACTCACATGACTGTCCATACGGAAAATGAAGCTCTGTTCCAGCGCGCCAGCCGCTGCCTGGCCGGCGGTGTCCTGTCCAATTTCAAGAAGGCCAAAGGCGTCGCTCCGGTCTATGTCAAAAGCGCCGAGGGCTGCCGCATGACCGACTATGACGGCAATGTGTACTACGACTTCTCCCTCTCCGCCGGGCCCGCTATTCTGGGCCACAGCAACGAGGGGCTGCGCCGGGCCCTCAGGGAGCAGCTGGACCAGGCCTACACGAACCGGGACTGTCTGGCGGCCATCGAAGCCGCGGAAAAGATCCAGCAGGTGGTCCCCTGCGCCGAGCTGGTCCGCTTCGCCGTCTCCGGCGTGGACGCAGTCTTCAACGCCATCCGGGTGGCCCGGGCTTATACAGGACGCCCCCTGTATGTAAAGTTCAAGGGGCAGTACAACGGGGGCATGGACTTCGTTCTGGGCGGCCGCACCGACCGCGGCGATCTTCAGGCCCGGGACGGCGTGGACCCGGACGACTTCTACTCCGCCATGTGCTACACCGAGGGCCGCGCCCCCCACGCCCTGGATGACTGCCTCCTGGCAGAATACAACGATCTGGAGGGGCTGGCCGCCCTGTTCCAGCAGCAGGGGGATCAGATCGCCTGCGTCATCATGGAGCCCGTGACCCTGAATATGACCGGCTGCATGCCTGAGCCCGGCTTTCTGGAGGGACTGCGGGAGCTGTGTACCCGGTATGGCGTGCTGATGGTCTTTGACGAGACCCTCACCGGCTTCCGCCTGGCGCTGGGAGGCGCCCAGGAGTACTTCGGCGTCACCCCCGACCTGTGCACCTTTGCCAAGGCCATCGGCGGCGGCTTCCCTGTGGCCGCCTTCGCCGGCCGGCGGGAGGTCATGCAGGTCATCGAGGACAACCGCGTCCTGGCCGTGGGCACCTACAATGGCCATCCCCTGGCCGCCGCGGCTGTGCTGGAGACTATCCGGCAGCTGGAGGCCAACGACGGAGAGGCGTTCCGCCTGATCCGCCGGTACACCCAGATGGCCAAGGATGGCATGGAGGCTCTGGCCAGAAAGCACGGCGTGGACATGATCGTCCAGGGGATGCCGGGGGCGCTCTTTCCTGTGTTCACCAAGAAGGAGAAGATCATCAACCACCGGGACGCCCTGGCCAACGCCAGCTTCCCCAAGCACAGCCGCTTTATGGCCCTGCTGAAGGACCGCGGCATCCTGCACAACAGCCGCCTCTGCTTCTCCCCCGCCCACACAGAGGAGGACATCCAGTACCTCCTCTCCGCCGTGGATGAGGCCCTGGCCGTCATGGCCCAGGAGGCGTGAACCGCCGTGATTCATTAAAGCAGGTCCTGCGCTCCTCTGAGCGCAGGACCTGTTTTTTCTGATGTTGGGACCGGGTCTCACGCCTGGGGTGTACCCTCCCCCTCCTGCCGGTCCTGGGCTCTCTCCTGCCGCAGCACTGCGATCAAAAACCAGACTGCCAGAGCGGCGGTCAGCACTCCGGCCGCCGGCGCCGTCAGCCACACGCCGTCCAGCCCCAGCGCGGCTGGCAGCACCGCCAGACAGGCCAGCGGAAAGACCAGCGTCTTGCTGAAGGCCAGGATCAGGGAGCGTCCCGGCCGGTTCAATGCGGTGAAGAAGGAGCTCAGACAGGTCCCTGCCCAGCCCAGCAGATAAGACAGGGAGAACAGCCTCATGGCCCGCAAGCTCATCTCCAGCAGGGCGGGGTCATCCCCCTGGATAAAGAGAGGGATGACATACTGTCCCCCCAGCTGCATCCACAGCAAAGCCGCCAGCGACACCGCCGCGCCTGTCAAAAGCACCCTCTTTTCCAGGGCCAGCATCCTGTCCCGGCGCCGGGCGCCGTAGTTGTAGCTGATGGCGGGCTGAATGGAATCTGCCATACCAAACAGCAGAGAGCCCACGATGCTGTCCACATACATCACGATAGAGAAAGCCGCCACCGCCATAGACCCGGACAGCCTCAGCAGTACGCTGTTGAGAATGACCATCATCACAGATCCCGCAATACTGGAAAAGAACTCCGAGCTGCCATTGGCCAAAATATTCCCCAGCTGACGGGCAGAGATGGTCCCCCGAACAAAACGCAGAGGGAGACGGCCCATCACAAAGGGCAGGAAGCCCAGCACTGTACCCAGGGCAATGCTCAGACAGGAGGCCGCCGCTGCCGCGGCCACCCCCCAGCGGAAAACTACCAAAAATAGAAAATCCAGCACGATGTTCAACAGTGCTGTAACCACATTGAGTATCATGCTGTACCGCACCCGGCCGCAGATGCGCAGATAGTTGTCCACTGCAAAGAATACCATAATGACTGGCGCGAATACGGCATATACCTGCATATACTCCGCCCCCATGGCGGTGACCTCCGCCTCCGCCCCCATCAGGGACACCATCGGCCCGGCCAGGAAAAAGCCGCCTAGCCCGATGACGCAGGACAGCGCCACGATCAGCCCGGTGCAGAAGCTGAAGATCCGGTTGGCCGCCCTCTCATTTTTTTCCCCAAGGCGGATAGAGATCTGAACGGAGGACCCCACCGCCACCAGGTCCACCAGTGCGAAACTCATCATGATCAGCGGCATCACCAGATTGACCGCCGCCAGAGCGTTGGGGCCCACATAGCGCCCCACAAAGATGCCGTCCGCCACTGTGTACAGGGAGAGCATCGCCATGCTTATCATGCTGGGCAAGGCGCACCGGAAAAACAGCCGGGTGGGCGGAAGGCTCTCAAATAATTTTTCATGCTGTGTCATTTTAAAAATCCTTTATATATTCCGAAGTAAACGTATTCAAAATGGAACAGAACACCGCGATCTGTTCCGGTGTGAAGCTCCTTTCCACCAGTCGGATCGCCCGCTCAAACGGGCCCTCATAGGCTCGGAGCGACTGTGTCATCTGCGGAGATACGTCCAACTGGATCACCCTCCGGTCGGTCTCGCTGCGGGTCTTGGTCACCATCCCCAGCCGCTCCAGCTCGTTGACCTTGATGGTCACCGCTGACTTTGTGATGTGAAGGGTATTGGCCAGGGTGCTCACCGTACACTCCCCCTGGGCCCGCTGGTAGGAGATCACATCCAGATACATGATGCTATTATAAGACAGCTCTCCGCCGCCGGTGCGGCTGATCTGCCTCAGATCACTGACCGTTACATCGTAGTAATACCGGTTCAGACTATCCCGCAGGTCCATCCGTTCCCCTCATTTCATTAAGCGAATTTATATAAATTTGCTTAACTAATATAGCAGAAGATCCTTTCTCTGTCAACCCCGTCCGCACGATTTTCTCCCCGCGGCAGCCCTCATTTGGATAGAGGCGCCGCCCTCAGATGCGGGTCTCCATCCTCAAAGGATCTTCCACACCAGGGCCCGCCCCAGCAGCACCCCCGCCAGGCACAGACCCACGCTGGCCAGGATGTACCCGCCCCCGGCGGCCCATCTCCCCTGCTCCAGCAGCTCCACCGTCTCCAGTGAAAAAGTGGAAAAGGTGGTAAAACCACCGCAAAGTCCGGTCTTCAAAAACAGAACTGCACTTTTGGACATGGGCAGCTGTCCCGCCGCCTGGGCCACGGCGCCGATGACCATCGCCCCCAGAAAATTGGTGAGCAGGGTCATCACCGGAAAGGACCATGGGGCGGCAATCAGGCTGAGCAGATACCTCCCCACGGCGCCCAGGCCGCCCCCCAGGGCCACGAACAAACAGTTGGACCACATGGCTCAGGGCTCCTCCCGTTCAAAGATCAGGTCCACTTCCTTAGTGCCGCCCTCCCCGGAAAACATGGTGGGCAGATATCCCACGTAACGCCAACCCTTGGCCGCGTACTCGTCTATGATCTCCCGGTGCTCACAGGCGCTGTTATCCATCCAGAAGCCGCCCCCGGTGCGATAGGTCACATATTCATATCGGTACATGTCCATCCTTCCTTTCTCAAAGATGCTTTCCCGTTCCGGTACCCGGAGGCGGGGCCGGAGCCAGTTTCTCCCCCCGGCGTCTGCTTTCAGTATAGCACAAAAATGGGGCGGGCCAACGGCCCGCCCCATTAAAATGACGCAGATCTTTTTCGATCTGTCCCACAGTCCCGTTCAGCACATCTTGGCCCCAGCGGGGATCTTGTCGTCGATCATCAGCAGGTTGAGCTGCTCCTCGCCCTTCTCGGTGTGGACGGCGGAGATCAGCATACCGTTGGACTCCAGTCCCATCATCTTCCGGGGGGGCAGGTTGACGATGGCGACCAGGGTCTTGCCCACCAGTTCCTCGGGCTTGTACCACATCGCGATGCCGGAGAGGATCTGCCGGTCGGTGCCGGTGCCGTCGTCCAGGGTGAAGCGCAGCAGCTTGTTGGACTTCTTCACTGTTTCGCAGGCCTTGACTTTAACGGCCCGGAAATCGCTCTTGCAAAAGGTGTCAAAGTCCACCTTCTCTGTGAGCTGAGGCTCCACCTCCAAATCGGGCAGAGCTGCCTTCTTGGCCGCCGCCGCAGCCTCCTCCAGCTCGGACAGGGCCTTTTCTGCATCGATGCGGGGGAACAGGTTCTCGCCCCGGGAGACAGTGACAGTGTGAGAAAGGGCCCCATAGCCGGCGGCGCTCTCCCAGGTAGAGCAGGTCTCGCAGGCACCGATCTGCCGGAGCACCTCGGCAGCAGACTGGGGGATAAAGGGGGTGAGCAGGATAGCGGAGACCCGCAGCACCTCCAGCAGGTTGTACATCACCCGGGCCAGCCGGGCGCCGTTGGCCTCCATGTCCTTGGCCAGGGTCCAGGGGGTGTTCTCGTCGATATACTTGTTGGCCCGGCCGATCACCTTGAAGATCTCCGCCAGGGCGTTCTGGAAGGCGTAGTGCTCCATCTGCTCTTCATACCTGGTGCGCAGGGAGGAGATCAGCTCCACCAGCTCCCCATCCTTCTCCTCGTCCGCCGCCTGCTCCTCAGGCAGGGTGCCGCCGAAATACTTGCCCACCATGGACACGGTGCGTGAGAGGAGATTGCCCAGGTCGTTGGCCAGGTCCGTGTTGATGGTCTGGATCAGCAGCTCGTTGGAGAAGTTGCCGTCAGAGCCGAAGGGGAAGGTGCGCATCAGGAAGAAGCGCAGGGCATCCACTCCGAACTTCTCCGCCAGGATATAGGGATCTACCACGTTGCCCTTGGACTTGGACATCTTTCCTCCGTCCAGCAGCAGCCAGCCGTGGCCGAACACCTTCTTGGGCAGGGGCATCTCCATGCTCATCAGCATGGCGGGCCAGATGATGGAGTGGAACCGGACGATCTCCTTGCCCACAAAGTGGACGTCCGCGGGCCAGAACTTCTCATAGTCGTCATACCGGTCGTTGAGGAAGCCCAGGGCGGTGGTGTAGTTGAACAGGGCGTCCACCCATACATAGACCACGTGGCCCGGGTCAAAGTCCACCGGCACGCCCCAGGTGAAGGAGGTGCGGCTGACGCACAGGTCCTCCAGGCCGGGCTTGATGAAGTTGTTCACCATCTCATTCACCCGGCTGCGGGGCTCCAAAAAGTCGGTGTCCTCCAGCAGGTGCTGTACCCGGTCGGCGTACTTGGACAGGCGGAAGAAGTAGGCCTCCTCCTCCGCGTCCACCACATCCCGGCCGCAGTCAGGGCACTTGCCGTCCACCAGCTGGCTCTCGGTCCAGAAGGACTCACAGGGCTTGCAGTATTTCCCTACATACTTGCCCTTGTAGATGTCCCCCTTCTCATACATCTTCTTAAATATCTTCTGGATGGCGGACACGTGGTAGTCATCGGTGGTGCGGATGAACCGGTCGTTGCTGATGTTCATCAGCTTCCACAGATCCAGCACGCCCCGCTCCCCCTCCACGATGCGGTCCACATACTCCTTGGGGGTAACGCCGGCCTCCTTGGCCTTGTCCTCGATCTTCTGGCCGTGCTCGTCGGTGCCCGTCAGGAACATGACCTCACAGCCGGTGAGACGCTTATACCGGGCCATAGCGTCGGTGGCCACGGTGCAGTAGGTGTGGCCGATGTGCAGCTTGTCGCTGGGATAGTAGATAGGGGTGGTGATATAAAATCTCTTGCGTTCCATATTCAGTCGTCCTCCCGATGATGATTCTCGACCCCGGCTCCTCCCGGGGCATTGTCCCCTTCTGCCCGTTCCAATGCCCCGCTGGGCATTCGATCCTCCAGCAGGCACTCCGGCCAAGCCGGGCCGAAGCAGGTGCGCAGCAGCGCCCAGCTCTGGGCCAGCAGGACCAGCACCGCAGCAGCGGTCAGCGCGGTAAAGAAGAGGGACTGTCCGTTGGCCAGCGCCTCCAGGTTCAGAACGATCCCCATCAGGGAAAAAAACAGGCACAGCCTGGGCCTGGGATGGCGGAAAGCGAAGGAGGCGGCGAAGTACAGCGCCAGCACCGCACACACCACCGCCAGGATCATATCTGCGAACCGCAGCACCACCGGGTCCCGGGAGTACTCCTGATAGATCCCCACCAGCCAGGGCAGGGCGGCGTAGCCGGGCAGGGTGGTCAGGCCGGGATAACAGGCGGGCAGGCCTCCCCGGTAATGGCCCCGCCCCAGGATCATCAGCGCTGCAGCGGAGGGGATGCACAATACGGCAGCCAGCAGCTCCATCACGGGCAGTCCCTGGCCCAGTCCGTCCCGCCACAGCTGAAACGCCCGGAAAAAGCCCAGGGTACCCAGCGCCGCGGCGGCCAGCAGGAGCAGGCTCCCCGCCGTCACCAGGGTCATATACAGGGAGCTGGGACAGCGGAAGGCTGCGGGATAGTCCTCCGGCTTCCCTCCCCCCTGGATCAGGACCAGGAACAGCAGCGCCAGCAGGGCCAGCACACCGATCAGCACCGGCGTGGCCGGGACGGAGCGGAACAGTTCGGTCTCTGGGTCCAGCGCGGCGGCCAGCTGCCAGCGGCGCAGGGCGAGGCAGGCGCCGCCCCCCGCCAGGGCCAGCACGGGCAAAGCGATATCTTTTCTCATGACAACACTCCTAAAACTGGGAGAATGCGCTTTTATTATCATACCTTACCCGCAGAGAAAATGCAACACAGAGGGAAAAAATCCGCCGTTTTTTTCCCAGTCCTTTCAAGGTGGGCATCTTAAAAAGCGGTACAGGCCCCCGAAACGATTTTATAAAACCGCATCTCCCATGTGCCTGCCGTTTCTTCCCTGTCCCCTCACAAGACGCAAAACGACGGGCCCCACTGGGGCCCGCCGGCGCAGTCTGTGGTCGTCTGGCCGTTTACTCCGCCAGAGCGGCGGTGATGATGGCCATGGAGCAGGCCCACAAAATGTTTCCATTTTGCGGGTTCCCTTCGGGATCTCATTGCTCGGGGCGGCCCAGCCGCCCCTCCGCCAAGGTTTTGCCTCCGGCAAAACGCTTGTACGGCGCAAGCGCCGTCCCCATCTTCGATGGGGCCCCGGGGAGCAGGCTCCTCTCAGCCCGGAGGCCAAGTCATATCCCGGCCGGACAGTACATGGAAATGCAGATGCTTTACACTCTGCCCCGCCTGCTCCCCGATGTTGGAGACGATGCGGTAGCTGTCCAGTCCCAGCTCCCTGGCCACCTTGGCAATGACCTCAAAGATGTGGGCCACCACCCCGCTGTTTTCCGCCGTCACCTCGGCAGCGGAGGCGATGTGGGCCTTGGGGATGACCAGGAAGTGGGTGGGCGCCTGGGGATCGATGTCATAGAAGGCGAAGCACTGCTCGTCCTCATACACCTTGTTGGACGGGATCTCTCCCGCGACGATCTTACAGAACAGACAATCGGACATTGGGGGACCTCCTTTGTTTGTCATATAAGACCATTGTACCGCATTTCCCCGGGATTTCAAGAAATTTTTCATTGCTCAGCACCCTTTTGTTGTCCCCAGAGTCTGGATCCTCCCAGTTTTCCCCATAGAAAACTGCCTCCCAGCAGGATCTCATCTCTTTTGACGCTTGTCCGGTCCAGCGTCTCCACGGGATCTGTTTCTTCTCTTCCAGGCGTACCACTCCTTCCAAACTTTCCTGCCTTCTCCCCGATGCAAAATCCAGGGGGAAATTTTGTTGGAGCCAGCAGGACAAAAAAAGACGCTGTGTTTGCACACAGCGTCTTTTTTTATTACTGGGCTTCGACCTGGCCGAACTCGCGGCCATTATAGGTCAGGCAGGACTTGCACATCCGGTGGGGCAGCCGATAGGCACCGCACTTGGGGCAGGTCACGATACCGGGAGTCTCCAGCTTCCAGTGGGAGCTGCGCCGCTTATCGCGTCTGGCCTTCGAAACTTTTCCTTTGGGAACCGCCATTGGTGACACCTCCTTCGGTTTACGTGCCCTGCGTTTCTCCCGCAGGCACTTCTCGGACTACTCAGTTTTCATCATCCAACAGCTGCGCAAGCGCCGCCAATCGTGGATCCACTTCAGGTCTGCACCCGCACGGACCCAGGTTCAGGTCTGCTCCGCACTTGGCGCACAGCCCTTTGCAGTCTTCTGAGCAAAGGTTCTTTGTATCCATCGCGAGGACGAAAGCCGTGGTCACCAGCTCGTCCAGATCCACCTCGCTGCCCTCCAGGAGCACGATCTCGTCGTTCTCCTCGTCCTCCAGCTCATCGGCCAGGAGGCAGTCCAAAGGCACCGCCTTTTCCCGGGAAAATTCCTTCCCGCAGCGGTCGCAGGCCAGGTCCAGAAGGGAGCGGGCCGTGCCCCTCAGCTCCAAGGCCCCGGCGTGGTTGGTCACGGTGCCCGCGGCCTCTACCGGCCGGCTGATGGGATGGGAGCCATAAAACTCCAGCTGGGACAGGTCCAGCTGAAATTGGAAGTCCTTGGACGCGCCCGGAACGTGGATGATGTCCTTCAGATCCAGCCGCATATGGAACCTCCCTCCGGGGTATGGACCCCATACTCGCAGAATGGTACAGCGAGTATTATAAACAAATCGGGGAATAATGTCAAATACTTTTTTGCATTTGAGGAAAAAATTTTTTTGCGGCGCCCCGCCGGCCCGCCGGGCGAAATCGGGATTGACAAAAAAACAAGAATATGGTGGAATGGTGGCAGGATATCACACGCTCAATACTGTGGAAGGGACCGACTTGCCCCATGAAGGAATTTATCGTTGGAACGAACGACGCTGGACAGCGCCTGGACCGCTGGCTGGCCAAGACCCTCCCCCTCCTCCCCGCCCCGCTGGCCCAGAAGTACATCCGTCTCAAGCGGGTCAAGCTCAACGGCAGGGGGGCAAAGCGGGACGTGCGTCTGGTCCAGGGGGACTTGCTCCAGCTTTATATCAACGACGAGTTTTTCCAGACCCCCACACCGGAAAACGCCTTTCTCTCCCTCTACCAGCCCAAACTCACGATCCTTTATGAGGATGAGCACATCCTTCTAGTGGACAAGCGCCCCGGCCTGGTGGTCCACCCCGACGAGACGGAGCGGGTCAACACGCTCATCACCCACATCCAGGCCTACCTCTACCAGAAAAAGGAGTGGTCCCCCTACCAGGAGGGGGCCTTTGCCCCCGCCCTGTGCAACCGTATCGACCGGAACACCGGGGGCATCGTCATCGCCGCCAAAACGGCGGAGGGACTTCGGGTGATGAACCAGAAGATCCGGGACCGTGAGCTGAAAAAATACTATCTCTGCATAGTCCACGGAACTCTCCCGCGCCCCGCCGGCCGGCTGGAGGGCTACATTCTGAAAGATGAGGCAAAAAAACAGGTCACCGTGAGCAGCCGTCCCAGGCCGGGGGCCAAGACGGCCGTCACACTGTACGAGACCCTGGCCGTCCGGAACGGGCTCTCCCTGGTGCGCTGCCAGCTCATCACCGGGCGCACCCACCAGATCCGGGCCCAGTTCGCCGCCGCCGGGCACCCCCTGCTGGGAGACGGCAAATATGGCAGCGAGCGGCAGAACAAGCGCTACGGCCGCAGCTATCAGGCCCTGTACTCCTACCGGCTGGAGTTCTGCTTCACTACCGACGCCGGGGCGCTGGCTCCTCTGGACGGACAGCAGTTCCAGGTGGAACAGGTGGACTTCGTGACGGAATATTTTCCCGGCTTTTCCCTGTGATCCCCGCCGGTCCGCCGGGATCTCCCCTCACTCCGGCGCACCCCCAGTTTTCCTTGCTCCGGCCGGGCTTTCCCGGTTTTCCGGCGGGGGGATTTCACCGAGATTTTCGACAAAATCCATTGACATTTTATCGGTAAGCGGATATAGTGTATCTCGCTATCTGTGAATCCCCGCCGGGACCTCCAGCTGTCCCTCTGCTGCGGACAGCGGCGGGAATGAGACCGAGGGAGCTGACAAGCTGTAAGTTGAAAGGAAATGGGGGAGGATACATGTCCAAGGAGTTGATCCGCCTGGTGGACTGCACCATGGCGTTTGACGACGAGGTCGTGCTCGATAACATTACGCTGAATATCCATGACAAGGAGTTCCTCACACTGCTCGGTCCCAGTGGATGCGGCAAGACCACCACTCTGCGCATTATCGGTGGTTTCCAGACGCCCACCGCTGGCGACGTATTTTTTGACGGTGTGAGGATCAATGCTGTCCCGGCGCACAAACGGGCCATCAATACAGTATTTCAGAGATACGCTCTGTTTCCCCACCTGAACGTCTTTGAAAACATCGCCTTCGGTCTGCGCATCCCCAAGGCGAAGGAGGAGCGGGACGAGAAGGGAAAGGTCATCCGTCGTCAAAAAGTCAAGCTCACTGAGAAGGAGATCCAGGAGCGGGTCATGGAGATGCTGGATGTCGTCAACCTGAAGGGGTTTGAGAAGCGCTCTGTGTCTTCCCTGTCCGGTGGACAGCAGCAGCGGGTGGCCATTGCCCGCGCCCTGGTGAACCGTCCCAAGGTGCTGCTGCTGGATGAGCCTCTGGGGGCGCTGGATATGCGGCTGCGCAAAGACATGCAGAACGAACTTAAGCGCATCCAGCAAGCCATGGGCATCACCTTCATCTATGTCACCCACGACCAGGAGGAGGCCCTGTCCATGTCGGACACGGTGGTAGTGATGGACAAGGGGCAGATCCAGCAGATCGGCACCCCGGAGGACATCTACAACGAGCCTCAGAATGCCTTTGTGGCCGACTTCATCGGCGAGTCCAACATCATCGACGGCATTATGCGCACCGATGGCGTGGTGGAGATCTTCAACCGCCGTTTCCAGTGCCTGGACAAGGGCTTTGCCCCCAACGAGCCGGTGGACGTGGTCATCCGCCCCGAGGATGTGGACATCGTGCCAGAGGAGCAGGGCCAGCTGAAGGGGACCGTCACCTCCGTCACCTTCAAGGGGATGCAGTATGACATCATCGTGGACTTCTATGGCTTCAAATGGCTGATCCAGACCACGGACCTGTCCCCGGTGGGCAGCCGTATCGGCATCAAGATCGATCCCGACGGCTTCCACGTGATGAAGAAGAGCCATTACTCCGGCATGTTTGGAGACTACTCCTCTTACAGCGAGGAGTATGACGAGATCAGCGACGCCGCCTATGACCCCGAGGAGGCAGAGGGGGAGGAGGCCGGAGATGAAGCGGAATAAGCTCTCCCTGTTTTCCATCCCCTATGTGGTCTGGATGGCCATCTTTGTGGTCATCCCCATTCTGATGGTGGTGATCTATGCCTTTTCTTCCGCCGGAGGCGGCTTCACCCTGGACAACTTCGCCCGCATCTGGGACTACGCGGTGGTCTTCACCCGGTCCTTCAAGCTGGCCCTCATCGCCACCGTGATCTGCCTGTTGGTGGGCTACCCCATTTCCTGTTTCCTGGCCCGGGAGGGAGCCGGCTTCCAGAGGGTGGCCATGATGCTCATCATGCTGCCCATGTGGATGAATTTCCTGCTGCGCACCTACGCCTGGATGTCCATCCTGGAGAACACCGGCCTGCTCAACCGTTTTTTTGACGCTATCGGCCTGTTCGACCTCATCAACGGCCTCTTTGGCACGGAGATCGAGTATTTCAAAATGATCAACACCCAGGGCGCGGTGGTGCTGGGCATGGTGTACAACTTCCTGCCCTTCATGATCCTGCCCATCTACTCGGTCATCGTCAAGCTGGACCACCGGCTGATCGAAGCCGCCCGGGACCTGGGGGCCGATTCGGTCACGGTGTTCCGCCGTGTGACCCTGCCCCTGTCCCTGCCTGGGGTCCTCTCGGGCATCACCATGGTGTTCGTCCCTGCGGTGTCCACCTTCGCCATCTCCCATCTGCTGGGGGGCGGCAAGCATCTTCTGCTGGGCAACCTGATTGAGATGCAGTTCAAGGGCTCGGCCTATAACCCCTATCTGGGCTCAGCCGTGGCGCTGGTGATGATGGTGATCGTGGTCATCTGTATGTCGGTAATGAATCGCTTCGGTGAGGGCGAGGAACAGGCGGTGATGCTATGAGCCGTTCCGCCTCTCTCTTCCGCCGCCTCTCCATGGCGCTGGTCTTTGTGTTTCTTTACGCCCCCATTCTGGTACTCATCGTCTTTTCCTTCAACGACTCCAGCAGCCGCTCGGTATGGGCCGGCTTTACCCTGGACTGGTATCGGGAGCTGCTTCGGGATGACCTGATCCTGGACGCCTTCTACACCACCTTGGCAGTCTCCGTCCTGGCGGCGGTCATCGCTACCGTGGCGGGCACCTTCGCCGCCATCGGCTTCTACAACATGAAGCGGCGCTGGCGCGGTCCCCTGATGACCATCAACAATATACCCATGGTCAACGCCGATATTGTCACCGGTGTGAGCATGTGTCTGTTCTTTGTGGCAGCCTTCTCCCTGTGGGGACAGGCTGCGGAGTGGATCAACGCCAGTCTGGGCACCGATCTGCCCACCAAGCTCTATCTGGGCTTCGGCACCATGCTCATCGCCCACATCACCTTCAACATCCCCTATGTGATCCTGTCCATCATGCCCAAGCTGCGGCAGATGGACAAGAACCTGGTGGACGCGGCCCAGGACCTGGGCTGCACCTGGATGCAGGCTTTCTGGAAGGTGGTGGTGCCTGAGATCAAGCCGGGCATCGTCAACGGCCTGCTCATCGCCTTCACCATGTCGGTGGACGACTTTGTCATCAGCTACTTCACCGCCGGCTCCACCACCGCCAACCTGGCCATGCGCATCTACGCCATGACCAAAAAACGCATCAGTCCGGAGGTCAACGCCATCTCCACCCTGCTGTTCGCCACCGTGCTCATCCTGCTGATCGTCATCAACCTGCGGGAGGCCAGTCAGGAGAAGGCGGCCAGGAAGCTCCGCCGCTGATTTTTGCGGCCTTCAGCCGTGAAAATAGAAAACCATAGAATATTGGAGGAATGATCCATTGAAAAAAGCATTTTCCCTCATTCTTACCCTGTCCCTGTCCGCCGGCCTGCTGGCTGGCTGCTCCGGCTCCGGTACCGAAAAGCGGGTGGTCAACGTGTGCAGCTGGGGTGAATATATTGATGAGAGCCTCATCCAGCAGTTTGAGGAGGCGACCGGGATCGAAGTCAACTACCAGACCTCTCCCAGCAACGAGGAGCTCTACTCCTCTCTCACTCTGGGCGGCACCAGCTACGATGTGATCGTCCCCTCGGACTATATGATCTCCCAGCTCATCGAGGAGGACATGCTCCAGCCTCTGGACTACGACAAGATTCCCAACTTTTCCAAAATCGCCGACCGGTTCAAGAACCTGTCCTATGACCCGGAGAATCTCTATACGGTCCCCTACACCTGGGGCACCCTGGGCATCATCTACAACAGCACCATGGTGGACCAGCCCATCACCAGCTGGGACGCCATGTTTGACCCCCAGTATGCCGACCAGGTCCTGATGATCAACAACTCCCGGGATGCCCTGGGCATCGCACTGATGGATCTGGGCTACTCCGTCAACACCGACAGCGAGGAGGAGCTGCGGGCCGCCTACGATCTGCTTGCTGAGGCCAAGAAGGCCGGTGTGTATCAGGCATGGGTCATGGACGAGGTCTTCGACAAGATGGAGGCCGGCGAGGCCGCCGTGGCCACCTACTATGCCGGCGACTACCTGAGCATGCTGGAGAACAATGAGGACCTGGTCTACGTGGTCCCCGAGGAGGGCTCCAACTGGTTCGTGGATGCCATGTGTATCCTTAAGAACGCAGAGAATGTGGATGAGGCTCATGAGTGGATCAACTTCATGGCTTCCACCGATGCCAGCCTGAAAAATATGGACTATATCTGGTACGCCTCCCCCAATCAGGAGGCCCTGGATTCCTATCCCGACTACTACGAGGAGACCTATGGCGAACCCCTGGACATGGAGCGCTATGAGATCATGGCTGCCCCCCAGGAGGTTCTGGACCGCTGCGAGGCCTATCTGGTGCGCCCGGTAGACACCCGCACCCTCTACAACGACCTGTGGACCGATTTGGGCATTCTCTCCTGAGCTCAGCTCCCTTCAAAAAAACCATTGGACCCAGCCGGAAGGCTGGGTCCTTTTTCTTCCATAGCAATTTACAATTCGTTCACGCTTTGTCTCAAATTTCTTGATGTTTTTCCCTCCTGGTATGGTATTCTATGGGTGGTCGGAGCGATCCGGCTTTCCCCTTCCAGAATCCACGGAGGGCTCCATCCCCTCCCAACCCCGAGTATGCGGCCCGTTCTCCCCGGGCTGCGTCTCACCTCCGGCGCACGGCGGTGCGCCCACTGTCTCCCGCACGGACAACAGCCTGCCCGGGAGACAGACCAAAGACTCTCCGGCCCCCATCTATGGTCCGGTTCCCATCATACAAAATGCCCGGCCTGCTCAACGCATTGAGTGGGCCGGGCATTTTTGGATTCAGTCCAGCCAGCCGGAGTCCGGCTGGGGCTCCCGATGGGCACTGAACAGGGAGCCTTCCTCCCTGGGCGGCCCGTTCAGGGCCACCCGGTAGTAGTCGTGGTCCAGGATCATGGCCGAATAGGCCACCCGGTTCTGCACTTCGGCGATCTGGCTCTGCACATACGCCTCGTCCGGCGGGGAGCCGTCCCAGGACCGGAACTCATCCAGCACTGAGTTGTATGCCCCCTCCTCTGTCAGGAAGCTGTAATTCGAGAAGATCACCAACCCGGGTTCGTCAGACAGGATATCCCGCCCCGCCATCAGCCGCGAGTCATACTCCAGGCCGAACAGGTTAGCCAGGGTGGGCATTACATCCAGGCTGGAGCAAAGCTTCTCCACCCGCACCGGCTCCTCCATCTGGGCGTTCCACAGAATCAGGGTGTTCTGGAATATCTCAAAGTTGGGGTCCACTTGACGGCCCAGCAGCTCACTGTACTCCTCGTCGGTCAGTCCGTAGGGGTAGTGGTCGCCTGAAAGGACGATGACGGTGTCATCCAGCCTGCCCGCCTCCTCCAGCTGGATGAGCAGGCTCTCCATGGCCAGTTCCAGCTCCATCTGACAGGCCAGATATGCCTTGGGCCCCTCGCTGTACGGCAGGCCAGCCACCTCGTCCCAGTGCCTGCGGGACATGGCGTTCTCCTCATAGGTGTAGTTCAGATGGCCGCTCACCGTCAGGCAGTAGACCATAAACTGCTCCTCATCCACGAACATGGGAACGATTTCTTCCATCATCTCCAGGTCAGAGGGAGGCCAGATCTCTTCCAGTTCTAACCCGTGCCCCAGGGCATAGTACTCATAGCCCATGTTGGGGAAGGACTTATCCCGGTCATAGTAGGTATAGAGGTAGTCGTGGAAGGCCATCGTCCGGTAGCCCAGCTGGCTGAACTGGTTCCCAAAACCGAAGGGCATGTAATTTCCTGCGGACTGGGAGTAGCTCCACACCCCGGACTTTGGGATGAGCCCCGTGGTGGTGGTGTACTCCCCATCCGAGGTGGACACCCCCCACAGAGGGGTGTAGAAGTGGTCAAACACAAAGCCAGAGTGGGCCATCTCATAGAGCACAGGAGTGCGCTCCGGGTCCATAGCCAGGGTACAGAACCCCTCTGCCACGATCCAGATCAAATTCTTTCCCTGAAAATAGCCCGTCCACTCATTTTTTGCTGTGGGCACCTGCTGGGAAAAATAGGTGTGCATCTGGAGCAGGTCCTCGTCTGTCTCCTCCGCTATCAGCCGGTCGAAATCGATACTGGTGGTGGGCGGCAAGCTGTACACCGGCTTCGCCCAGTCCGGGCTGGAGGTGG